>NZ_JBANAZ010000020.1:0-129663 GCF_059803455.1 Bradyrhizobium sp. UFLA05-108
TCTCAACGGTGTCCACACTGCCGAAAACGACTCCTTGAAAAACACTGGCGCAGACCGATTCTGCCAAAGTAGTGCTAGTAAATCGAAGTTTGCTCCCCCGAAGTCATTCAAAGCACGCTGCGCATGGTGAGACGTATCACAGAGTGAATAGCAAGGCCGCAGCTATTCTTCGCCACAAAGGGAATGGTCCCTCTTGATAGTAGTAGGAGCGTTCAATATGGGCGAGATTATTCGATTTGTCTCAAAGTCTGAGCGCGAGCGAGCCCGCTTAATTCGGGAAGCCCGCGCGATATATGACAGCATCTTCCCGACGGCTGACCCGTTCAGGGAGCAGCATGACAAGGCATCAATTGGTCACACGGTCAGCGGCCCCAAAGTCCATCGCAGCGACGGGGGGCTTTCGTGATCAAGGTCATCGCCGTGCTCTGCAGTCTCTCTTCTCCGACAAATTGCCACGAGCAGATCGTCACCACCTCGGACTTCGCCGACGTCTCGATACAGTCCTGCCTGATGGGCGCGCCGCAGCTCGCCGAGTGGATGAACCAGCATCCGGCCGAGCGCCTGGCGGCATGGCGCTGCGTGATTGGTAGCCAGGATCGCAGAGGAGCTTAGGGTAGAAAGCGGCCTCCCCAGACGCTTTGATCCGCTTAACCACGACCGCTGCGGTTACTGACTGGGACCGTTCAATGGCCTGCCATCGAGTAGGTTCTTCTTCGCGGAGCATGAGTCCGGAAGTGGTCCATCAACGAATTGGCCGCGCGCCTCATCGAGGTCCGCTCAGCGCGATGAAGCGGAATAGATTTGCTCACACAGAGCTCGCCACCGTTCAAGTGTAACGGCGGCAAAAGCACCGCGATCGCTGGGCTGCATTCGGTCAAGCTCGACAAATATACGGTCATCGCGAGCTACACGCTGGTGGCGGACAGCGTCTATTGCGATTACGATCCGATCAAGAGAAAGGCCGACATCGGTTCGCGCTTCCTGGAGCGCGACTGACGATCCGGCCAAAACCATGGGCAGGAATCGTCATGACGCAGGGGCAGGCGGAGAACTATCGGATTTTGCATGAGGCGGATCTGCGAGACTATCTCGCGGGCCGTCCGAAGCTGGTGTCGGTGCTGGGCGGCGCGCCGGGCGACTGGTCGATCACGGAAGTCGGCGACGGCAACCTCAACCTCGTCTTCATCGTGAAGGGAGCCCGAGGCGGCGTTGCCGTCAAGCAGGCGCTGCCCTACGTCCGCCTGGTCGGGGAAAGCTGGCCCCTGCCGCTATCCCGCGCGCATTACGAATATCTGGCATTGACGCGACAGGCGCAACTCGCGCCTGGCCTCGTGCCGTCGGTGCTGTATCACAACGAGGCGCTTGCGCTCACGGTGATGGAGCTGCTCGAGCCCCACATCATCATGCGCAAAGGGCTGATCGCCGGCACGCAATATCCGCGCTTCGTCGACGACATCACCACCTTCATGGCGCGAACGCTGTTCTTCACGTCCGATCTCGCGCTCACCGCCGCAGAGAAGAAGGAGGGCATCGAGGGCTTCGCCGGCAACCACGCGCTGTGCAAGATCACCGAGGATCTGATCTTCACCGATCCCTATCGGATCGCCGAGCAGAACCGCTGGACTTCGCCTTACCTCGACGCCCTGGCCGCCGACCTGCGCGAGGACATGGAACTGCACGTCGCGATCTCCCGGCTGAAGCTCAAGTTCATGGCGAGCCCGGAGGCGCTCATTCATGGCGACCTCCACACCGGTTCGATCATGGTCACCTCGGGCGAGACGCGCGTGATCGATCCCGAGTTTGCGTTCTACGGTCCGATGGGATTCGACGTCGGGGCCGTCCTCGCCAATCTGCTCATGGCCTACTTCGCGTCGGCCGGTCACGAAGGCGCGCCCGGCGAACGCCGCGCGTTCGAAGGCTGGGTGCTCGAAACCGTCGAGAAAGTCTGGAGCGAGTTCGCGCGAAAATTCCTCGATCTCTGGCGGGCCAATGCCCTCGGCGACGCCTATCCGGCCTCGTTGTTTATGGGCGAGCAGGGCGCCGCGCGACTGGAGGCCGAGCGGCAGGCCTACGTGGCGCGGCTATTCGCCGACACGGTCGGCTTTGCCGCCGCAAAGACCATCCGCCGCATCTTCGGTCTCGCCCACAACATCGATTTCGAGCTGATCGATGACCCGCGCAAGAGGGCGATCAGCGAAGCACGAAGCGTGCGGCTGGCGCGCGTGATGATGGTGGAGACAGGGTCATTTCCGACCATCGCAGACGTCACCGGCGCCGCACGAAAACTGCGCGACTGGCAGCCGGAGTTTCCGACCGGCTAGAGAGGACAACGTGAGCGCGCGGCCGTTCCAGCTGGTCCCACCCCACAGGAGAGGTGAACGTCGCCCTCGACTCGCACCGATTCAACTAAAACTCATCATGCTCTAATTGGCGACAGAGCCCTCGACCGCAAATGTGTGATACGTGGCGTATTTCTCGCCAACGGCTCGAACTTGCACATAGGCAGGATCGTTTCGCCACGCGCGAAGCGCCTCCATGCTCGGATACACGTAGATGACCACGCGCCTGGGTGGATTTCCATCAACGGCTACGACCTGTGAACCAGTTGCCGCCGCGCCTGCCGCCGCAACCAGCTTCCCGCCATGTGCCTTTATGATCTCCCGCGCTTTCGGGAGATATTCCTTGGCATAACCATCGGGGTCGGTGACGTCGATTTGGCCGATCAGATAGGCGGGTGGCGCGGCCTCACTATGAAGCGCTTCGCTCCCAAACGCGCCTAAAACGGTACAAGTCAACATGACGAGACCGATCCTGCATCCGGAATTCATACGGGCCTCCTCTCTTGCCTCGCCACTATCGCGAGCAGCAGATGGGACTCTCCATAGAAGTTCGAAATGCGTCCAATACATATATCCTCTCAGATCCTATGCTCTGATGGTATAAGCGGGCATGAACCTTCGACAGGCCCTCACATTCCTGACTGTGGCGGAGCTCGGCACCGTTTCAAGGGCTGCACTGCGGTTGCGGATCGCCCAGCCGGCCTTGTCCAGGCAGATCATCGGTCTCGAGCAGGAGCTGGGCTTGCGGCTATTCGATCGGGTCGGGCGCCGACTATTGTTGACCGGTGAAGGCGAGCAGTTGATCCCAGGCTGCCGGCTGCTGCTCAACAGCGCCAGTTCGTTGAAAGAGCAGGCTCAGCTACTTCGTCATGGAGACACGGGAGTCCTGAAGGTTGCCGGATCGCCGCAACACATCGAGAGTGTGCTGTCGCAATTTCTGCATCTGTACGCGGAACGATATCCCAGGGTTGAGATCAAGATCAGGGAGGGGACGGGTAGCGAAATATTGGCGATGCTCGAGCGCGGCGAGGTCCATCTCGGCCAAAATCTGTTGCACGCCGTCAGACTAAATGAACAGCACTTCGAAAGCCTTCCCCTTGGATCGGTGCAGTTGCTAGCCGCCTGTCATCCATCGGTACCACTTGGCCCTCGTCCTACCATCGAGGTCGCCGATCTTGCCGGGTTTCCACTTCTGCTGATGGACAGCGGGTTCGGATTTCGCCGTGCTTTCGATGCGGCGAGCCGAATGGCGGGACTGAAACCCAAGATCGTCTTCGAGAGCAGAAACCCGCACACTTTGTTGGCACTCGCAGAAGCGGGGCATGGCATAGCCATCGTGCCGTCCCAGCTTCAGTGCCGGCGTTACGAATTGAGGATTGTCGGCCTCACGCACGGGCGCCGGGTATTGCAAGAGCCCCTGACCATCTCTTGGGATAAACGGCGTCCGTTGCCTCGTTTCGCTACGGACTATTGCGCGATGCTTGCCGCGCATATGCGCAAGACATTTCCGATCACGAGGCCGACGGAGGCAGCTTCAGCGAGCACGAAAGGAAGCCATCGGGGCCGCGCGAAGGGCGCCACACGGAAAGCGAAAAATCTGCTCTGACGATACAAAGCGTGATGACGATTCATCCCAATCTCATCGCGCCTTGGGGGCGACTGTCACGGCCTTACCCATCGGATGTCTCGTCGTCACTCCGAAGCCGGGCTGCGGCGGTCCGGTCATGGCCCAGCCGTTCCGCCGCGCGACCTCCCCATCGATTGGCACTTGTTTCGTGTGATGCAGGCTCCATGCTGATGCACGCGGACAATGGAGGTGTCGATCATCTGGACAGCGGCATCGTGGGCTACGGCAAGTGCGTCGATGATGCGGCCCCAGACACCAGCCCGTCGCCAGCGGACGAAACGGTTGTAGCAGGTCGTGTACGGGCCAAAATGATCCGGCAAATCGCGCCAAGGTGCCCCGGATCGCAAGACCAGAAGATGCCGTTGAGCACACGTCGGTCGTTTACCCGAGGAACGCCACGAGGCTTATTCGGCAGCATGGGCTTGATGGCACCCCATTCATGATCAGCGAGTTCGTAGCGTATGATTCGAGCCCCCAGTTTGGGAGTTTGAATCACAGGGGTCTGGCCAATCGCAACACTTCGGGCTCAGCTCCGGTCCCCACAGCCGAAAGTGGCCAATCGCGCTACTACCTCCGTCCGGACGCTGAGTCGACCGCTATAGCTGATACCCGGCTTCCGGAGAGTGATCCAACACGCCCATCGTGACCGTCCATCGGGGGGGGCGCCCTCGATGCCGAACGTTCTGGCGAGTTCTCTTACGCCAACTGGGGTTACGACGAGCGCTCGGCTATCCCTGACGTGCTCGACCCAATCGTGCTCGAGAGCGTGATCAAGAATGGCGGCGCCGACCGCCCCGGCCAGATGCGGCCGGCGCTCGCTCCAGTCGAGACAGGGGCGACAGAACACCCGGCGCTTGGAGGCGAGGCGAAGATCGACGCCCAACTCATTGAAGAATGACCAGCCGGCATCGGTGAGTTGCCCGCCATCCTCGTCGAGCAGAATAAACGACTGTTGGACCAGCCGGTCGGCGATTGCGACGGCGATGCGGCCGGCCATGTGGTCATAGCACGTGCGCGCGTGCCGGAGCGTTTCTCCACCGCGCCAGAGATTGCACTGCCGGGCGGGGCCGTCCTGCGCCACGACCATGAGACCTTCCAGCACGCGCGCGACGTGCGGAGAGGCCAGGCGGAAATATCGTCGTCGGCCCCGCTTTGCGAGCGCGAGCAATCCCGCGTCGCTGAGTTTCGCAAGATGGCCACTCGCTGTCTGCGGCGCCACGCCAGACACATAGGCGAGCTCCGAGGCGGTCAACGTTCGGCCATCCATCAGCGCGCTCAGCATGTTGGCGCGCGCCGGGTCGCCGATGAGTGCTGCGACTTGGGCGATTTTGGGTCCCGTGTCCATGCCCTTCTCGTACGCCGATAAGGACGCAGTGCCAAGCACGAATACTTCGGTCAAGACCGTAGTGTTTCCGCGAGACTGGTTCGATCACGAGACATAGGTTGCCTGGACGCCAATAGGCCCGGTGAAGGAAGTGCCGCGATGAGGCGAAAGATCATCCCGCGGCTCCGAATATTCGGTTGGTATCGAATGACCACCGCAAAGCGGGCTGATCTGAGCGGTCAAATTCTCACAGACAACTGAGTGTGATCATGCAAACAACTTCGCTCAACACAACGCAGCCGGAACTGGCCCGCTCCGCCAACACCTCATCCCGTTCGCCTCTCGCGACGGCGCTGGCGCTTGCTGCCACGAGCCTCGGCCTTGGTGTGGTGCAGCTCGATATTACCATCGTCAATACTGCGCTAAGCAGCATCAGCACCTCGCTCGGCGGTAGCGTCTCCGAGCTGCAATGGGTGGTGACCGCCTATACCATCGCATTCGCCGCCTTCATTCTGACCGCCGGTGCGCTCGGCGATCGCCTCGGCGCCAAACTGATTTTCATCGCGGGCTTTGCGCTCTTCACCTTGGCTTCGCTCGCCTGCGCCCTGGCGCCGTCGGCGATATTCCTGATCGCCGCGCGATCCGTACAGGGTCTCGCGGCGGCTATCCTGGTGCCGAACTCCCTGGCGCTCCTCAACCACGCGTATATCGATCCGAAGGCGCGCGGCCGCGCGGTCGGATTCTGGGCCGCAGGTGCGAGCGTCGCGCTGACGGCCGGTCCGTTCGTCGGCGGCGCGCTGATCGCGCTGGTCGGCTGGCGCGCGATTTTTCTCGTCAACCTGCCGATCGGCGTCGCCGGCCTCTGGCTCACTTGGCGTTACGCCGAGGAGACGCCGCGGCTCGCGCAGCGCGGGATCGACCTGCCGGGACAGATCGCGGCGATTACAACCCTCGCCACGCTGGCCGGTGCCTTGATCGAAGGCGGCGCGCTCGGCTGGAGCCATCCGCTGGTGATTGCGGCCTTCGCGGCCGCGGCGTTGGTCGGACTTCTGTTCGTATGGCGCGAGGCATATGCGCAGCAGCCGATGCTGCCGCTGGCGCTGTTCCGCCATCCCATGTTCGCGCTGACCGCGCTGGTCGGGCTCCTCTTCAACATCGCCTTCTACGGTCTGATCTTCGTGCTCAGTCTCTACTTCCAGAAAGTCAACGGCTGGTCGCCGTTCGCAACAGGCCTGGCCTTCGTACCAATGATGGGCATGGTGCTGCCCGCCAACCTCGTCGCCGCGTCGGTCAGCGAGCGCCTCGGCGCGCCGCAAACCATTGCGCTGGCTTGTATGATCACCGCCGCAGGCTGCGTTGCGCTGCTCCCCATGGCCTTCGGCACAAGCTACGGGGCGATCGGCGCTCAGCTCATGGTCCTCGGCGGCGGGCTCGGCCTGCTCGTGCCGCCTTTGACCTCGACATTGCTCGGCAGTGTCGAGAAGTCGCGATCCGGCATCGCCGCCGGCGTGCTGAACGCGACGCGGCAGACCGGCAGCGTGCTTGGTGTTGCCCTGTTCGGTTCGCTGGTCGGAGGGAACAACGCGTTCATTGCGGGCGCGCATGCCTCGCTGGCGATATCGGCCGCCGCGTTGCTCACAGGTGCAGTCGCGATCTGGTTTGGCCGAGCAAAGGAGGGACGATGAAGGGTAGGGTCAGGCCGATCTCGGGTGGTGCCCGGACGCCGAAGACCATGACGTCGGTCGTTTCGTACGCGGCAAAGCGCGCGCTTGTCACACTGCAAACTTGGCGCAACCGGGTTCGGCAGCGCCGCGAATTGCAGCAATGGACTGACCGCGACTTGCATGATGTCGGGCTGTCCTGGACCGACATCGCTCTGGAAATAAAAAACCTTCTGGCGGGCTTGAATAGCACTCGAGTAGGAATGCCTCTTGCGCGACGAGGCCGGCCAAAGAAGGCGGACCTTTGTCCAACTATAGCTTCCCGGGAAACGTAATCATTGGCGTCAGCATGGCACTGTGCCGGTGATTTGCCCGACGTGTCAAGCTATTTCGTAAAACTCGAAATGTGTTCCAGCCGTCCTCGGCTACTTTGCATGGGGTTGTTTTCGAGCTTTTATAGTGGGCTATCGCGCTACTCCGCCGCCTTCTCCCGTAGTCGCTGCGCATAGACGTTGATGATCAGCGCCGCCAGCAGGATCAGGCCGCGGATCAGGATTTTCAGGAAGCTGTCGATGTTGACGTGGTCGAGGCCATTGTTGAGCACGCCCAGCACGAACAGGCCGACGATGGTGTTGCCGATGCCGCCGCGACCGCCGAACAGGCTGGTGCCGCCGACCACGACGGCGGCGATGGAGTCGAGCAGGTAGGTGTCGAACTCGTTCTGCTGCGCGCTGCCGAAATGGGCGACGCCGAGCATGCCGCCGATGCCGGCGCAGACCGCCGAAATGACCATCACCACGCCGAGGATCAGCTTGACGTTGAGGCCGGAATATTCGGCTGCCTCGCGGTTTCCGCCAACCATGTAGACGTAGCGCCCGAAGCGCGTGTAGGTGAGCACGAGGTGTCCGGCGAGCAGCATCACTGCGGCAACGATGACGATCCAGGGAATGCCGCCGATCGAGCCGGAGCCGAGCGTTGCGATGAGGTCGGGCACCTTGTAGGCGATCTGGCCGCGCACCAGCAGCGCGGAGATGCCTGCCGCGATCTGCATCATCGCGAGTGTCATGATGAAGGAGGGGATGCCGATCACGGTCAGCCCCAGCGCGTTGACGAACCCGAGAGCCGCACAGAGCAGCAGCGAGAGCAGGATTGCGGCGGCGCCGGGGAGGGGGACGTTGGCGATGTTGACGTAGGATTCCTGGATCGTGAAATAGGCGACCGCAATGCCCGTGACGTTGGCGATGCTGGCGATCGAGAGGTCGATCTCGGCGCAGAGGATCACGAAGGTGAGGCCGACGGCGATCACGCCGGTCACGGAGACCTGGGTGAGGATGTTGCCGAGATTGTCCAACGTGGCGAAGGAGGGGCTTGCGAAGGCGAAGAACAGGCTGAGGAAGATCAGCGTCAGGAAAGGCGCGATGTTGCGCATCTGCGAGCGCAGGAAGGAGCCAATGCTGCGAGGCCGGCGGGCCGCTCCGGAAACTGCTTCACTGCTCGCCATTGTGCTTCTCCGTCACGCCGCCTCCAAAAGGCGGTCTTTGCTGACCGGCTCGTTCTTGAATTCGCGCACCACCGCCCCGCGCTTGAGCACGAGAATGCGGTCGGCCAGCGACAGCACCGTCTCCGGCTCCGTCGACAGCACGATGATGGCTAGGCCCCTGGCGCGAAGGTCGCGCACGATGTTGATGACGTCGTTCTTGGCGCCGACATCCATGCCGCGAGTCGGCTCGCAGAGCACCAGAAGTCGCGGCGGATAGGTCAGCCATTTGGCCAACGCCACCTTCTGCTGGTTGCCGCCCGAGAGCATGCCGAGGTCGAGGCCGACCACAGGCGGCCGGATCTGCAACTGCTCGACCTGGCGCTTGGCGATGTCGCGCTCCTGCGCCGGTTTGAGCAGCATGGCCGAAATGCGATCCAGAATGCTGATCGAGATGTTCTTGTACACCGGCTCCTGGTGGAACAGCATGGCGCGCCGGCTCTCTGGGACAAGCGCCACGCCCGCACGCCGCGCGGCCGCAGTCGAGGCAAAGGATTTTCGCGCACCGTCGATAATCAGCGCGCCGCCGTCGGGTTTGAGCTTGCCGAACAGGATGCGCGACAGCTCCTGCTGTCCGCAGCCCATGAAGCCGTAGATGCCCAGCACCTCGCCGGAACGCGCCTCGAACGAGACGTCCTGGAGGCTGCGCGCGAGCGAGAGCTGGTCGACCTTCAGGACGACCGAGCCTCCGTTGGCAGCCGGCAACATGAGGTCGTCGGTGTAGCTGTGCTCGAGCGCCTCGCCGCCGCGGCCGATCATCGCTTCGATCAGGGCGCCCTTGGTGGTCGCGCTAGCCGCGGACTCGGCGACCTTCCGTCCGTTGCGGAACACGGTCACCGTATCGGAGACGCGCAAGATGTCCTCGATGAAATGCGAGATGAAAACGATGCCAGTGCCCTCGTCGCGCAGACGGCGCAGCGTCGTGAACAGGCGCTCGACCTCGGGCGGGGAGAGGGCGGAGGTCGGTTCGTCCAGGATGACGATGCGCGCCCCGGAGAACAGCACGCGGGCGATCTCGATGAGCTGCTGGAGGCCGATCGGAAGGTCGCCGAGCCGCGTCATCGGATCGACGTCGATGCCGAAACGGGCGAGCTGCTCGCCGGCCTCGCGCGCCATGCGCCGCCATTGCACGAGCCCCAGCTGGTTGGTCGGCTGGTTGCCGAGAAAGACGTTCTCGGCGACCGTCAGGTCGGGCGCGACGCTGAGCTCCTGATGCACCATGGCGATGCCGGCCGCATGTGCGTCGCGAGCCGAGCGGAAGCGGGTCTCCTTGCCGTCGACCAGGAAGCGGCCGGAGAATTCCGGGTGCACGCCGGCGATGATCTTCATCAGCGTGCTTTTTCCGGCGCCGTTCTCGCCGACGAGACCATGGATCTCGCCGGCGTATAGCGCAAAGTCCACACCACGAAGTGCTTCGACGCCGCCAAAGCTCTTCGTGATGCCCTGTAGTTCCAGGATCGGCGAACGGCCTTCAGGCATGGAGGAATCAGATCAGGAAGTGATCCTCCATCCACTGCATGCCGGCGGCATTCGCCTTGGTCACGACCGGACCGTCCGTCACCACGCTTTTCGGAATGCCCTGACCGCTCTTCTCCCCGCCGACGACAGCGGCGACGCCCGCGATGATGGCGCCGCCATGGATACGGCAGGAGGGATTACGGACGGTCGCGTACATCCGGCCCTCGCTTACCGCCTGGATCGCGGGCGGCATGGCGTCGACGCCACCGATCAGGATGTTGGTACGGTTATGCGCCTTCATGATGTTGGCGGCTGCGAGCGCCATGTCGTCATTGTGGAAGAAGGCCGCATCGATCTGCGGGTATTTCGTCAGATAGGTCTCCCACAGGCGCGCGGTCTTGGAGACGTCCCAATCGGCCGGCTGGGTGTCGAGCACCTCGATGTTGGGGAATTGCTTGACGACCGAGTTGAAACCCTTCGCACGGCCTTGCGCGCCAGTGTGGCCGAGGGCTCCTTGCGTCATGATGATCTTGCCCTTGCCACCCATGGCGTTGCACAGCGCCTGCGTCACGGACGCGCCCATGAACTCGTTGTCAGGGGCGAGGAAGGAATGCACGTTGATCTGATCGAGTGGTGCAATCAGCGTGTCCATGTCGATGACGGGCGTGCCGCCGTCGATCATCTTCTGCACGGGCTGGGTAAGGGTGCCGATGCCGAAGGCCTGGATTGCGACGAAGTCCCACTTCTGCGAGGCCATGTTGTCGATGGCTGCGCGCTGCTTCACCGCGTCGAGCTGGCCATCGAACCAGGTCACATCGACGTTGAACAGCTTGCCCCAGAATTCCGCCGCCTGCTTGCCCTGCGCACACCAGGTGGCCTGCAGGCCGGCATTGGAGAATGCCGCCTTCAACGGCTTCTCCGAACGTCCCATCTCGGCTGCAAGTGCAGGGTTGATCCCCATGCCGCCGAGGATGGCCGCCGCGGCGCCGGCGGTCGTTGCCGCCTGAAGAAGATCGCGCCTGGTTGTCGAGAAATCTTTCGTCTCGGACATCGCTCGCTCCCATGATCTTATCGTTGGCAGCGTCATTGTTTGCGCTACCAAGGCGGGCAGTGTCTCACAATCGACGAGTTCACGCTACCCGTTCTGCAATCGCCACCGTGACGCTGCGCGTTGGTGCAACGCAAAGAAAGCAAGGCCGGCGAGCAGCGCACGCAGCACATCACGGATCACGCGAAAGAACTCGATGAACAACTCTTGCGGCGTACCGTGGGCGTCATGCGAGGATAATTCGAACTGGATCATGCGGAAATGTCCACGGCGCTCGCCGGCGAAATCGAAGATCGCCTCGATCGCGAGCCTCCACCCCCAGACCAGCTCGCCGCCGTCTTTTCCCAGCATCGCCCTCATTTCGAAATGCTCGGCAAACAGCTGCTGAGAGAGGAGCGGTGTCAGATCGTCGCAGCGGATCGCTGCAGGCTCGAAGCTTCTCGATCGGATCGGCTGAAGCGTTCATCCGCGTTGGAGGCCGGCACAAAAAAAGAGAGCGGGGCCCTAGCCCCGCTCAAAAATTGTGTCGACCCTATTATCCCCGATATCTGAGATTTGATCTTGATTGAACGGGGCGACGCTGCGTTTTGCGCGCCAGGGGCTCCTCCCGAGACTTGGACCACCAGACTTCGACCTCGCGGCCAGCCTGAGCAAAGAGATGCTAGATCAACTTTTCTCACTTGTCATCATTTTCGGCAACGATTGTTCAAAATTCGAGCAGTTGGCGAAATGATCGGGCTTTTTCCCTTCTAAGTATATGACAAATATAAGAAATCTGTGGATAGGAGGCTGCCCTGCATCTGCCTCAAATGCCGGATCGTCACCTTCGGCGGGGCGCGCCGAACACAGTTTTCGAGAAATTTGTGATCGCGCAAGCAGACCGGCGAAGTGACCTCGACTCGGGCTCGGCCCGGTGTTTAGTTGCTCGCCGAACGAATGGTTCGGCGAATGCGCGAGCGGCTGCGAAACTACCTGCCCCTGGTCCTGCTCGCCCTCGCGATGCAGGTGCTGGCGCCGGTTGCCGCCTGCTGGGCCGCGGGTCTTGCGGTCGCCGATCCGCTTCAGAATGCGGTGATCTGTCACAGCACAGATGCATCGGATGCAGGCGCACAAACCGGCGTGCCGGCTGCACACGCAGGAAGCTGTTCGATCTGCTGCTTGGCGCAGTCCAATGCGTCGCTTGATTCGCGGCAGGCCACGTTCGCGAATCCGTTCCGGCTCGCTGAACCTGTGCCGTGGCATGAGCAGGCTGCACCCGCAGTCACATCGGACGGCGGATCCAACGCCCGAGCACGAGCGCCTCCACTGTTGACGTGAGCCCGGCGGCTAACCGCCGCTGAATTCGCATGTCAGCATCGCGGAGATCCTCAAATGTCCATCTGTCATAAGCATGCGGGCCTTCTGGGGCTCGCCCTCGCGCTCGTCCCTCACTCGGGAAGCGTTGCTCACGAGATCGTTGGTAACCGCTTCTTCCCGGCAACGCTGGGCATCGATGATCCCGGCGTCAACGATGAACTGTCCATTCCAACAGTCGACAGTTTCAAGACTGGCGACGTCCCGCCGGTTCGGCAGCGTGACATCTCCGGCGAGTTCTCCAAACGTATCACCGAGGACTTTGCCATCTCCTTTGGCTCGACCTACACCTTTCTCAATCCGATGGACCCGACCATCCCCGGCGCCAACGGATTTCAAAACCTGGAGACCACGTTCAAGTACCGGGTTTTCAAGGATCCCGCGCATGAATTCGTGATGTCGGTCGGCCTTAGCGTCGAATGGGGTGGCACCGGCGCGCAAAATGTCGGCGCCGATCCCTTCAATACCTACACACCGATGCTCTGGTTCGGCAAAGGCTTCGGCGACCTGCCGGACGCGTTTTCCTGGCTTCGTCCTGTCGCCATCACAGGCCAGGTCGGCTACGCGATTCCTGCCAGGAATTTCACGACCACGTTCGGGATCGATCCCGATACCGGCGACTTTGCTGCCGATACCGAATTTCATCCGCGGGTGCTGAACTGGGGCGGAACGATCCAGTACAGCATGCCTTACTTGAAGTCGGCTGTCGTGGATCTCGGTCTGCCGGAGTTCGTCAATCACCTGATCCCGCTCGTCGAAGCCAATCTGCAAACCCCGATTGCGAACACGCTTACCTCGGGCACGAGAACGACAGGTACCATCAATCCTGGCGTGATCTGGGTCGGTAGCAAGTATCAGGTTGGTGTTGAGGCGCTGATTCCCATCAATCGGCAAAGCGGGACGCATGTCGGCGTGATCGGACAGTTGCACTTCTATCTCGACGACATTGATCCTCGCGGCATCGGCAAGCCGCTTTTCGGTGGCCCGGTCCAATCTGCCAACCCTTTCGCAAGGAATTGACCGATGCGATCCTTATCCCTCAGTTCAATGATACTGTTCATGGTCCTCTTGCTGACTTCGATGCCGCCTGGCGAAGCAAGCGCCCACGCCGAGCTCGACCACGCCGAGCCGCGCGTCGGCAATAAGGTGGCAAGCCCCCCGCGCGAGGTGACGCTCTGGTTCAGCCAGAAACTGGAGGCGGCATTCAGCTCGATCAGTGTCACGGGTCCCTCCGGGCAGCGCGTCGACGCAGGCAAGGCGCGCGTCAGCGGCAACCAGATGTCGATCCCGCTGAAGTCGGGAGGGGCGGGCACGTATCACGTGAACTGGCGCGTGCTGTCTGTGGACACCCACACGACGGACGGCAGCTTCACCTTCCAGGTCGGTCCATGAAGGCCTGATCATCGATGGACTGGTCAGCAGTGGACGCGCCGTTGGTTGCGACGCGCGCCGTGCACTTTGCGGCAACCGCGATCACGGTTGGAGACGTCATGTTTCGGACCGCCATCGCTGCGCCGGCCGCGCGCTCGGAGGGGGCTGCGCCTGGGTCGTTCGAGGCTCCCACCTTGTGGGTCTCGTGGCTCGGTCTTGCCTTCGCGGTGATCTCCGGTGCGATCTGGCTGATGCTTCAGGCCGCCTCGATGAGCGGGATGCCGCTCGATGAGGCATTGTCCGCGAATGTCTTATCGACGGTGATCAACGAAACGCAGTTTGGACAGGTGACGATGCTTCGAGCAGGCCTTGTGATCTGCCTGGTGGCTTGCCTGACCTACGATCGTATGGCGATCGCACGATGGGGCGGATTTGCGGTTGCGATCGCATTTGCCGCAAGCCTCGCCTGGAGCGGCCATGCCGGCTCGACCACCGGCGAGGCGGGTTACCTGCATCTTGCCGCGGATGCGCTGCATTTGGTGGCAAGCGCGGCCTGGATCGGTGGCTTGGCGTCATTAGTCCTGTTCCTCGCTGCGGCCTGCCGAAGGAAGGAGCTTCCGCTCGCCTGTGACGCCGTGGGCCGATTTTCGATCATGGGCATGGTCAGCGTGGCAACCCTGCTGCTTACAGGATTCATCAATGCCGCCATCCTGGTGGGCTCGCTTCACGCGCTGGTCGTCACCGAGTATGGACGGCTGTTGCTGCTCAAGCTTGTCCTGTTCACGCTCATGTTGGTGCTCGCCCTGGTCAACCGGCTGGTGCTGACACCGCGGCTTGTCCCGGCCGGGCGTGGTGCGTTGCGCTGGCTCAAGCGCAATAGCACCATCGAGCTTGCTCTCGGCCTTGCCATCCTCGCCGTTGTCGGGATGCTTGGTACGATGCATCCTGCGATACACTTGGTGAACTGAATGGTTGTGCTGCGTCAATCTGGTGAAAAAGCGATCTCGACTCCATTGCGGATCATGTCTAGTTAGTAAGCGTACGAATGGTTCGGCGGATGCGGGCGCGGCTGCAAAAATACTTACCCCTGGTCCTGATCGCCCTGGCGATGCAGGTGCTGGCGCCGATCGCCGCCTGTTGGGCGGCCGGCGTTGCGGTCGCCGATCCGCTTCAGAACGGCGTCATTTGCCACGCGAATGGCGGTTCAGGCGCAGGCATTGACGACCGGACCAGTCTGCCCGGCTCGCATCCTGGCGCTTGCTCGCTCTGCTGCCTGGCACAGGCGAGCGCGTCTCTCGACGCGCCACAGGCCGTCTTCGCAACACCTGTGCGACCCGCCGAATGCGTTGCGTGGCACGACGCGGCAGATCGTGTCGCAGTGCCCCACGGCGCGTCCAACGCGCAGGCGCGCGCGCCACCTCAATTTTCCTGACGACCTCGTGACCGCCACGGCGCGTCCGCCGGCGGTTGATGCTGTCGAATGGCCGGAGAGAAAGCCGGCGTCAGGACATTCCCATGTTGCCTCGCCATGCCCGTTGCGGCGTGAGTGTCGTTGCCGTCCAGGCCGCGCTGCTCGCGTCGATGGGGGGAGCCGCCGCCCAGAGCGGCGAAAGCGCATTGCCGCCGGTGACGGTCGATGCGCCGATTGCGGCATCACATAAGCCTCGCAAGCCGGCCGTCCAATCCACGGCAGCTCGGAATCGGAGTGCGAAACCCTCAAACTCTGCCGAAGGTGCTGCTGCGGCCGTCGCCACCGGCGGGCAGGGCGCTGGCACCGCTCGGGCCTCGCTGGAGACCCCGCCGGCGGTAGCGCGCTATCAGCTTCCGCAAACATCGTTCAGCATCACGGCAAGGGAGATCGACGAGACAATCAACCTCAAAGACCCCGAGGATGCCGTCAAATACATGCCGAGCCTGTTCGTGCGGAAACGGCACGACGGCGACAACCAGGCGGTGCTTGCGACGCGAAGCTGGGGCCTGAATTCCAGCGCGCGTACGCTGGTCTACTATGACGATCTCCTGATTTCGGCGCTGATCGGCAACAACAACTCGGGCGCCTCGCCGAAGTGGAATCTGATCGTGCCGGAGGCGATCGGCCGGGTCGACTATCTCAACGGTCCGTTTGCCGCGGCCTATCCCGGCAACTCGATCGGCGGCGTGCTGCTGATCACCTCGAAGATGCCGGACAAGCCGTTTGCAACGGCCAAGGAGACGATCTCGGTGATGCCTTGGAGTCAGTACGGCACCAAGAGCACCTATGTCACCAGCCAGACCAGTGCTGCCGCAGGCAACCGCGACGGTGCGCTATCGTGGCTCATCAGCGCCAACTATCGTGACAGCTATCAGCAGCCGCTGAGCTATGTGACGAATGGCTCGGTCCCGGCCAAGACGACGGGCACCTTCATCGCACCGAGCCGGACCGGCGGGGTGGCGGATGTCGTCGGCGCCGGCGCGGTGGCGCACTCGCAGCAGACGTCGGGAAATATCAGGCTTGCCTACGACCTGACCCCGCTGGTCCAGGCGACCTATTCGTTCGCGGTCTGGAACAATCACCAGACCTCGGAGCCGCAGACCTATCTGCGATCGACAGTGACGGGCCAGCCGACATTTGCAGGCCTTTCGGGGTTTGCTCCCAACAAATACACCTGGGACGAACTCCACGTGAGCAACGCCGTCTCGCTCCGGAGCGACACCAAGGGCGTCTTTGATTTTGATCTTTCGGCATCGAGCTACAATTACCTTCAGGATATTCTTCTCAACCCGTATACCGTCGTAGCGTCGCCCGGGCTCGGCTACTCGCTGAACGGCAAGGTGACGCGGATGGACGGCACCAATTGGCAGAATGCCGATGCCAAGGGCATCTGGCGTCCCGACGGGATCGACGGTCCGCACGAGATCAGCTTCGGCGTTCACGGCGACCGCTACAGGCTCGAGAATCCCGTCTACGCCTCCACGGTTTGGTATACGGCTCCCTCGGCGGGCAACGGGCAGCTCTACTCAACGGGCGTCGGCGAGACACGGACCGAGGCGTTTTGGGTTCAGGACGCCTGGAAGATCACGCCGAACGTCAAGCTGACGCTTGGTGGACGATTGGAGAGCTGGCAGGCGCTTGATGGTCTCAACGTCAACACGACGGCGACGGGCGCCGGCGCCATCACGTCAGTGACGACGACGCAACAGCCCTCGCTATCGTCGACCAATTTCTCGCCGAAGGTTTCGCTCTCATATGATCCCAACAAGGAGTGGAACATCACTGCGAATTTCGGCGAGGCGTATCGCTACCCGACGGTGACGGAGCTTTATCAGAACATTTCCGTCAGCAACATCACTTACCTTGCCAATCCTCGGCTCGCGCCCGAGCAGGATTTCACCGGCGAGCTCAATCTCGAACGACGTTGGCAGGACGGCCGGATCAGGTTCACGGTCTTCGGCGAACGCACGAACAACGCGCTGATCTCGCAGACGACAACCGTGACTGACGTGTCCGGAAACCAGTCGTTCCAGACGGCGGTCAGCAACGTCGCCGCCATCCGCATGCAAGGCGTCGAATTGTCGGCCGACAAGGACAATATCCTGATCCGCGGGCTGCAGCTCTTTGGCAGCGTAACGTATGTCGATTCCAGGATCATCTCGGATCCGAACTGGTCGGGCGCGACCACCGTCGTCGGCAAACGCGTGCCGTATGTTCCGGACTGGCGCGCGAAGGTTGGCGTCAGCTACCGTCTAAACGAGAGCTGGGTCTATACCGTTGCCGCGCGCTACACTGGCAAGCAGTATGCGACCCTCGACAATACCGACGTCGTTCCCCACGTGTACCAGGCGTTCGATCCGTTTTTCGTCGTCGACATGAAAATCCACTACAATGCGACGAAGAATTTCTCGTTCGATTTCGGCATCGATAATGTCTTCAACTACCAGTACTTCCTGTTCCATCCGTTCCCGGGACGAACCTTCGTCGTTGCCGGCAAGTACACGTTCTGACGGGTGGGATGGGCGCAACGACCCAAGAGAAAGGCTAGCCACATGAACAAGCTCTCACGCATCCTCGTGCTCGCAGCGCTTGCAGCGCTGGCGTTCGCCGCACCCGGGCGCGCCGACGACGTCAAGGCCGGCGATATCGTCATCACGCAGGCCTGGAGCAGGGCCACGCCTGGCGGAGCAAAGGTCGCCGGCGGCTATCTGACGATCGAGAACAAAGGCAGTGCGCCGGATAGGCTGATCAGCGTCTCGGCTGAGATCGCCGGCAAGATCGAGGTCCACGAGATGGCGATGGACAACGGCGTGATGAAGATGCGCCCGATCGATAAGGGTCTCGCGATCGAGCCGGGAAAGACCGTGAAGCTCGCACCGGGCGGCTATCATCTGATGATGCAGGAGCTGAAGGGACCGCTCAAGCAGGGCGACAAGGTCCCGGTCACGCTTCAGTTCGAGAAGGCCGGCAAGGTGGCCGTCACCCTCGACGTCCAGGCCGTCGGCGCGCAGGCACCGGGTGGCGGCGAGCATGGCGGACACATGGATATGAAGAAATCGCCGGATCACTCCGGGATGAAGATGTGAGGGTATGGTGTTTATCAAACCACTGAGCCTTTCGTTTCTGCTGGAGGCGGATCCATTCGATCTCGCCTCGACCGTCCTCGTTCGCTGACATTTTGTGGAGCAAGAGCATGGATCGAAGAGAGTTCAACGCGACGCTGGCGGCCGCATCCTTGCTCAACCTCGTCGCGCCGGCCGCGCTTGCGCAGCCGGCGTCGCCTGCTCGCCCGCGCGTGGGCCTGTTGATCCATTCCGACATGATCCTGCTTGATCTGGCCGGCCCGCTCACCGTGTTTAGCATCATGCAGGCGGAGGTCCACCTGATTGGCAAAACCGAGCAGCCGGTCATGACCGACGTCCGCTTGCCCGTTGCGCCGACGGTGACATTCCAGAACGCGCCGAAGCTGTTCGACGTGGTGTTCGTGCCCGGAGGCCTGAAGGGAACGGTCGCTGCGATGCAGGACCGTGAGACGGTCGAATTCGTCCGGCAGCAGGGTGAATCCGCGAGCCTCGTCACAAGCGTTTGTACCGGCTCGCTCTTGCTTGGCGCCGCGGGTCTGCTCAGGGGTTATCAGGCCACTTCGCACTGGTACGTTCGCGGTCTGCTCGCGCATATGGGCGCGGTCGTGCGCAGGGACCGTGTGGTCGAGGATCGCAACCGCGTGACGGGCGGCGGCGTAACGGCCGGCATCGACTTTGCGCTCGCGATCGCAGCGCGGCTTGCGGGCGAGGAAGCTGCGCGTCGCATTCAGCTCGTGATCGAGTACGATCCTAAGCCGCCCTTCGATTCCGGATCGCCTGAGCGTGCCGGTCCTGCGCTGGCCGGCGACGTCTTGAAGCGGCGGCAGGACCTCATTCGTGAAGCGGAAGCCGCGGCAAAGGCTGCCGGGGCGGCAATGAATTTATGAACGTGTGAGGCTCCAATGCGAAAAGGTTTGATCTACGTCACCACGACGGCGGCATGCGTGCTGGCAGGCTCGTCCGCAGGGGCGCACGTCTCGCTGGAGACCAAGCAGGCCACGGTCGGCGGGTCCTACAAGGCCGTGTTTACCGTGCCGCATGGCTGCGCCGGCTCGCCGACGGTGAAGATCCGCGTGCAGATCCCCGAAGGCGTCATCGCCGTTAAGCCGATGCCAAAGGCCGGCTGGAGCGTCGACGTCGTCGAGGGCAAGTACGGCGGCGAATACGACTATCACGGCAACAAGGTCTCCTCCGGGCCTAAGGAGGTGATGTGGTCGGGCGGCAAGTTGCCGGATCACAACTATGATGAGTTCGTGATGAGCACGTTTCTCACCGACAGCCTGAAGCCGAACACGACACTGTATTTTCCGGTCGTGCAGGAATGTGAGAAGGGCGTCAGCCGCTGGATCGAGATTCCCGCGGAGGGCGCTGCCCCTTCGCATGAGGGCAAATCGCCCGCGCCGGGCGTGAAGCTGCTGCCAAAGCCCTGATGCGCATCCTTGCCGCGCCTGCGACGCTGCTGCTCGGCATCGGATTTGCGACCGGTGCTTGGGCGCACGCCGCGTTGGTCTCGGTCGAGCCGGCGAATGGAAGCATCGTCGCGAGCACGCCAAAGAGCGTCGAGCTGCGCTACAACGAGGCGGTGACACCGGGCGCGATCCGGCTGATCGACGGGACCGGAAAGGAGCGCAAGGAGGCTCTCGTCACCGCATTCGGCGAGACCATCTCGATCGCGCTGCCGCAGGATCTGCCGCAGGGCACTGCGGTCGTCAGTTATCGCGTGATCTCGCAGGACGGCCATCCCGTCGCGGGATCGGTCATCTTCTCGATCGGCTTGCCGTCCGTGACGCAAGTTCCCGTGGCTGCCGATAGCGGCGTGAACGCGCTGATCTGGCTCACGCGGATAGGGCTCTATCTCGGGCTTTTCGCGGGTGTCGGCGGCGTGTTCTTTGCGATCTGGATCGCGCGATCGACGATTGGAATGGTTTTGCCCCGTAGCGCGCTTGTCGTGGGTGTGCTGAGTGCGCTCGCCTCGATTCCCCTGTTGGGGCTCGATCTCCTCGGTCTGCCGCCTACCGCGCTTCTGACGTCAGCGCCCTGGACGGTTGCATTCACGACGAGTGCCGGCCCCGCGCTTCTGATCGCGATCGCCACGATCCTGATCGCCTGCACCGCGCTGCCTGGAGGGCAGGGCGCGCGTGTCCTCTCGGTTGTCGCGCTTGCCGGCGTCGGCCTGTCGCTCGCCAGCACCGGCCACGCCGCGACGGCACCGCCGGAGGCGTTGACCAAGCCGGCGATCTTCATCCACGGCCTCGGTATCGCGTTCTGGACCGGCGCGCTGGCACCGCTGGCCGTTCTGATGTCGAGACCGACCACCGCCACACTGCCGATCCTGAACCGGTTCTCGCGCGCTGCCCTTCCGGTCGTCGTCATCCTGACGCTGACGGGCCTGATGCTGGCCGTCATTCAGCTCTCGAGCTTTGCCGCCCTGGTCGAGACCAAATACGGCATCATCCTCTCGATCAAGCTCGTGCTCGTTGCCGCCCTACTGGCGCTTGCCGCGCTCAACCGCTTTCGCCTGACACCAGCGCTGGCCAAGAACATCAAGGGAGCGCGCACGCTCAAGCGCTCGATCCTGGCCGAATGCGTCCTGGCGCTTGCCGTCTTCGCTGTCGTCGCCGGCTGGCGCTTTACGCCGCCGTCGCGCACGATCGTCCCGGAGACGCCGCTGGCGATCCATATCCACGGTGAGAAGGCGATGTTCCAGGTTCTGGTGTTGCCGGGCAAGGCGGGCACTGACGACTTCGTGCTCCAGCTCATGACGGAGGAGGCGACGCCCCTTTCCGCCAAGGAAGCGACCCTGACGTTGAGCCTGCCGGAGCGCGGCATCGAGCCTATCGAATATGACGCCGCGCTCGGCGCTGACGGCTACTGGCACGTGCGAAAGGTCGAGCTGCCGTTCGCCGGCCGCTGGCATGTGCGCATCGACGCGCTGGTGACCGATTTCGAGAAGATCACGCTCGAGGATGACCTCGAGGTCGCGCCGCACTGAAAGGCATTGCCTCGGGGTTCCGAAACGGCCGCCTGCGTCTTCAAACGGGACTTCAAGGAAACAGAAAAATGACAGGAATTTCGTCGCGTTAGCGCGTTTTCTTCATTCCCGGCCTTGTGTTTTCGCTCCCAATCCGGTTTCACTGCAACCCCTCACTGATTCTTCGAGTGTATCTATGCGGTTGTCCCGGTTCTTTCTGCCCATCCTGAAAGAAAATCCGAAAGAGGCGGAGATCGTCTCGCATCGCCTGATGCTGCGCGCAGGCATGATCCGGCAGGAGGCCGCCGGCATCTATGCCTGGCTGCCGCTCGGCTTCCGCGTGCTGAAGAAGATCGAGCAGATCGTGCGCGAGGAGCAGGATCGCTCCGGCGCGATCGAGGTGCTGATGCCGACCTTGCAGCTTGCCGATCTCTGGCGCGAGAGTGGCCGCTACGATGCCTATGGGCCAGAGATGCTGCGCATCGCCGACCGCAACAAGCGCGAGCTGCTGTACGGGCCGACCAACGAGGAAATGATCACCGAGATCTTCCGCGCCTATGTGAAGTCCTACAAGAACCTGCCGCTCAATCTCTATCATATTCAATGGAAATTCCGCGACGAGCAGCGTCCGCGTTTCGGCGTGATGCGGGGCCGCGAATTCCTGATGAAGGATGCCTATTCCTTCGATCTCAACGAGGCGGCCGCGCGCGTCGCCTACAACAAGATGTTCGTCGCCTATTTGCGCACCTTCGCGCGGATGGGGCTGAAGGCGATCCCGATGCGTGCCGAGACCGGCCCGATCGGCGGCGATCTCAGTCACGAGTTCATCGTGCTCGCCGAGACCGGCGAGTCCGGCGTCTTCATCAATAGCGACGTGCTCGATCTGCCGGTGCCGGGCGAGGACGTCGACTACGAGAGTGATCTCACGCCGATCATCAAGCAGTGGACTTCGGTCTATGCCGCCACCGAAGACGTGCACGATGCCGCGCGCTTCGAGCAGGAGGTGCCCGAAGACAAGCGGGTCAATACCCGCGGCATCGAGGTCGGCCAGATCTTCTATTTCGGCACCAAATATTCCGAGCCGATGAAGGCGACGGTGGCGGGGCCCGACGGCGTCGACGTGCCGATCCACGGCGGCTCTTACGGCGTCGGCGTCTCGCGCCTGGTCGGGGCCATCATCGAGGCCTGCCATGACGATGCCGGCATCAAATGGCCGGAAGCGGTGGCGCCGTTCCGCGCCGTCGTGCTCAATCTCAAGCAGGGCGATGCGGCCGTCGATGCGGCCTGCGAGAAGCTCTATATCGAGCTTCAGGCCAAGGGGGTCGACGTGCTCTACGACGACACCGACCAGCGCGCCGGCGCCAAGTTCGCCGCCGCCGACCTGATTGGCATCCCCTGGCAGATCATGATCGGGCCGAAGGGGCTCGCCGACGGCAAGGTCGAGATCAAGCGGCGCGCCGACGGCTCGCGCGAGACCATGTCGCCGGCCGACGCGGTCGCGCGCCTGACCGGTTGAATATTATCCACCGCGCCATTTGCGGGGCAGGCAATCCGGCCACAATTGACCCCGAATCATGGGATTATCGAGCGATGGATGAGACCATGACCGAGCCTGTGCAAACCGCGCCCTTCGCGCCGTTCGAATGGATGTTGTCGGCGCGCTACCTGCGGGCGCGCCGCAAGGAAGGATTCATCTCGGTCATCGCCGGATTCTCCTTCCTCGGCATCATGCTTGGCGTCGCCACGCTGATCATCGTCATGGCCGTCATGAACGGCTTCCGCAAGGAACTGCTCGACAAGATCCTCGGCCTCAACGGGCACATTCTGGTGCAGCCGCTGGAATCGCCGCTGACCGACTGGAAGGACGTCGCCGAGCGCATCAGCCAGGTCGACGGTGTGCGGCTCGCCGCGCCCGTGGTCGACGGCCAGGCGTTGGCCTCTTCGCCGTTCAATGCCTCGGGCGTGCTGGTGCGCGGCATCCGCGCCGACGACCTGAACAACCTCACCTCGATCGCCAAGAACATCAAGCAGGGCTCGATCGAGAACTTTGACGAAGGGCAGGGCGTGGCGATCGGCCGGAGGCTCGCCGACCAGTTGTCGCTGCATGCCGGCGACAGCGTCACCTTGGTCGCGCCGAAGGGCGCGGTCACGCCGATGGGCACGACGCCGCGGATCAAGCCGTACAAGATCGTCGCGGTGTTCGAGATCGGCATGTCCGAATATGACGCGGGCTTCGTCTTCATGCCGCTCCCCGAGGCGCAGGCCTATTTCAACCGCAACAACGACGTCACCGCGATCGAGGTGTTCACTACCAATCCCGATCGCATTGACGCGTTTCGCAAGTCGGTGACGGAGGCTGCCGGCCGGCCGGTGTTCCTGGTCGACTGGCGTCAGCGCAACTCGACGTTCTTCAACGCGCTCCAGGTCGAGCGCAACGTGATGTTCCTGATCCTCACCATGATCGTGCTGGTGGCCGCGCTCAACATCGTGTCCGGCCTGATCATGCTGGTGAAGGACAAGGGCAGCGACATCGCGATCCTGCGCACGATGGGCGCCTCGCAAGGGTCGATCATGCGCATCTTCCTGATCACGGGAGCCTCGATCGGCGTGGTCGGCACACTCGTCGGCTTCTTCGTCGGCCTCGTCATCTGCCTCAATATCGAATCGATCCGGCAGTTCCTGTCCTGGCTCACCAGCACGGAACTGTTCTCGCCGGAGCTCTATTTCCTGTCCCGACTGCCTGCCGAGATCGACGTCGGCGAGACCACGGCGGTGGTCATCATGGCGCTGACGCTGTCGTTCCTTGCGACGCTCTACCCGTCCTGGCGCGCCGCGCGTCTCGATCCCGTCGAAGCGCTCCGGTACGAGTGAGGGGCTGATGGAGCAGGGGGCGGAAGATGTACCGGTCATTTATCTCCACGAGATAAAGCGGCAGTACGTGCAGGGCGAGAACGTGCTGACCATCCTGGACGGCGCCAAGCTCGCGCTGTGGGCTGGACAGTCGGTGGCGCTGGTGGCGCCGTCAGGTTCTGGCAAGTCGACGCTGCTGCACATCGCAGGGCTGCTGGAGGCTCCCGATTCCGGCGAGGTCTATGTCGGGGGCACCCCGACCTCGCAACTGCCCGACATCGAGCGCACGCAGCTTCGCCGAACCGAGATCGGTTTCGTCTACCAGTCGCACCGGCTGCTGCCGGAGTTCTCGGCACTGGAGAACGTCATGCTGCCGCAGATGATCCGCGGCCTGAAGCGATCCGAGAGCGTCAAGCGCGCCAAGGATATCCTGTCCTATCTCGGGCTCGGCGACCGTATCACCCATCGCCCCGCCGAGCTGTCGGGCGGCGAGCAGCAGCGCGTCGCGATTGCTCGTGCCGTCGCCAACGCGCCGCGGGTGCTGTTTGCGGACGAGCCGACCGGCAACCTCGATCCCGGCACTGCCGAGCATGTGTTCCAGGCCTTGATGCAGCTGGTCAAGGCGACGCAGGTCTCGATGCTGATCGCGACCCACAACATGGAGCTCGCCGGCCGCATGGACCGCCGGGTGTCGCTTTCCAACGGCCAGGTGGTCGAGCTCGACTAAAATCTCGAAAACAACCCCATGCAAAGTAGCCGGCGACCGCTGGCGAGATCTTCGTATTTTACGAAATCTGTTGGCGCGTCGGGCAAATCACCGGGCATGATGCCATCCTCGCAGCATGTGGGACGGCCTACGGCTGGATCACCGTCATCTTGAACGGACCGGCATGGGCTGCAGCGTGCTTGACGGCCTCGTTGGCGTGATCGAGATCGAACGCCGTCGTCTCATACTGATCGAGGCGCAGCAGCCCGGCGCGCACGAGCGCGATCAGGCGGACCGCCGCATCCGGCGGATACATCCAGACGCCATGGATGGTGATGCAATTGCGCATGATCCAGGGGTAGGGCAGTTCGAGCCCAGGTCCACCGGCCATGCCGATGCCCCCCATCAGCACGACGCGGCCGTAGGCGCGCACCGCCATGATCGCAGCGCGCACCACCGTGGGGCTGACCGAGGGCGGCATGAT
Source organism: Bradyrhizobium sp. UFLA05-108 (assembly GCF_059803455.1). Classification (NCBI taxonomy): domain Bacteria; kingdom Pseudomonadati; phylum Pseudomonadota; class Alphaproteobacteria; order Hyphomicrobiales; family Nitrobacteraceae; genus Bradyrhizobium; species Bradyrhizobium sp. UFLA05-108. Next base: position 25,284 of record NZ_JBANAZ010000020.1, read on the forward strand.
GTCGAACACGCAATCGATCGGCCCGGCGGCGGCGCGCTTCATCTGCTCGCGGTCGTCGCTCTCGTTGCCCGAGAGTTTAAAGGGCCTGACGCGCGGGCCGAAGCGCCGAACGAGATCGGCGAGGATCGTCTCGTTGCGCCCCGGCGCCACGACGCTGGCCGCGCCCATCGCAAGCGCCACCGCCACGGCGGCGCTGCCGAAATTGCCGGTGGCGCCGCTGACCAGTACGGTCTCGCCAGGCTGGAGCTTGGCGGCGAGGAAACCGCCGTAGGGCACGAGCATGGTGCCGAGCGCGCACCATTGCGCGGCTTCGACGGAGGTGATCGCGCCGAGCCGCTTCACGTTTTCCGTCGGCACTCGCATCTGCTCGGCGAACGAGCCGTGACGGAAGTACTTCTGCAGCTTCATGCCGCCTTCGTCGCGGGCGCTCAGCGCCTGCAATGTGATGTCGGGCGACAGTGCGTCGTCGCGTGAACGCACGGTCGGATCGCAGAATACCCAGTCGCCCACGGCGAGTTTCGTTGCATCCGGTCCGATGGCGCGGACCCGGCCGATGCCGCCGGGGCCGGGGATCACGGGAAGATCCAGGGCGTAGTTGCGCGCGCCGCTGAAGACCTCGTTCAGATAGGGCAGCACGCGGGTGGCGACGACGTCGACGATGACCTCGCCCGTGCCGAGCACGGGAACGGGGACATCTTCGATCGCGAGCGGTGTTCCCAGGGATTTGAGGACGGCGGCCTTCATGACGTTCACCTCTTATTCGAGCTGAAGCAGGAATATGCGTCCGCCTTGAAAGCGCATGAAGGCCTGGTATTATCCTAGTATCCAAAGGGCCCTCCCTGAGCCGGAAGCAAGATCATGGCCGATCCCCGACGTGTCGAATTCGGTGACTTCCTGCGCTCACGCCGCGAGAAGCTGACGCCGAAATCCGTTGGCCTCCCGATCGGCCGCCGTCGGCGCACGGCGGGGCTGCGGCGCGAGGAGGTGGCGCAGCTCGCAGGGATCGGCGTCGACTGGTACATCCGCCTCGAGCAGGGGCGCACAGTAAGCCCGTCGGTCACCACCATCGATGCGCTGGCCCGCGCGCTGCGCCTTTCCAGGACCGAGCATGCGCATCTGAAGGCGCTGGCGCGCGACGGCGCGAGGGGTGCGTTCACGCGCGAGGTCGTGCCGCCGCCGATCCTGCGGCTGATCGAGAGCCTGAACCAGCCGGCCTACATTGTTGGACGGCGCTGGGACGTGCTGGCGTGGAACGATGCCGCCGAGGAGGTCTTTGCGTTCGGGAAGCTAGCGGAGGAAGATCGCAACACGATGCTTCTCATGATGACCAACAAGCAGACGCGAAAGGCTTACGGTGCGAGCTGGGCGGAAGTGGCAAAACGCATGGTGGCGATGTTTCGCGCAACACATGACGTATGGGCGGGCGATCCCGCGTTTGTGGCGTTGCTGACGCGGCTGCGGCAGGGCAGTCCGGAATTCGTCAAATGGTGGGAAGCGCACGAGATCCGCAGCACCGCCTCGGGCCTCAAGACCATGTCTCATCCCACCCTGGGCGTGCTTCATTTCGAGCACACGAGTTTTCAGGCCAATGACGATCCGGCGTTGAAGCTCGTCATCTACACGCCGGTGTGAGCGCGTAAGCGCAAGGGCCAAGCGTCAGATTTCGAGAGCCGAACGGAAATGTTGCGATCAGCCGGAGCGATGAAGACAAGCTCCGGCAAGGGCTTGTTCCCGGTTCTGTGGGCCGAAGGAAGCCTATTTCGACAAGTCGTGGCAACTCGACGATATCGTGCAGGTGAGTGAGACAGTCGGGCGCCAGTGACGAGGTTGATCTAGATCAACCGCCGTCGCGCCGTCCGATTCAAGCTGCGCATTGCTACGCCTGCATCCAAGCCTTGCTTGGAGCGCGGCGTGTCTCTCGTTTCGACTTGTGTCGGCTCCTCAGGAAAACTTGAGCACCGGGAGGACAGCATGAAGACGAACGTCGCAATCAATCGTCGGAAGTTCCTGCTTGGAAGCACAGCACTCGTCACCACATCTGCAGTCGCCACGCGACCTGAGCCTTCGCAAGCGCAGGGCCCGCTGAAGGAGTACAAACCCGGGCAGGCGTTTTCCGGTGTGATCGGCCGAACCTTTGACGTATCCAAACCGGCATGGCCAGCGCCCGTCCGGGCGCGGGAGGGCGCGCCGAACGTGCTGTTCATCGTTCTCGATGACACCGGCTTCGGGCACATCGGTTGTTTCGGGAGCCCGATCAACACACCCAATCTGGATGCACTCGGCGCTGATGGGCTGCGCTACAACAATATGCATACCACCGCACTGTGTTCGCCATCGCGTTCCTGCTTCCTGACGGGGCGCAATCACCATTCGAATGGGATGGCATGCATCACTGAAGGCTCGGAGGGCTTTCCGGGAGCCAATGGACAGATCCCGTTCGAGAACGGCTTTCTGTCGGAAATCCTTCAGCAGAACGGCTACAATACCTATTGCCTCGGCAAATGGCATCTGACGCCGGCCGAACAGACTTCAGCGGCCGGCCCTTACGACCGCTGGCCTCTCGGCCGTGGATTCGAGCGCTACTATGGATTCCTCGGCGGGGATACACATCAGTACTACCCGGAGCTAGTGCGGGATAACAGCCAGACGGAGCCAGAGAAGACGCCGGAGGAGGGGTACCACCTCACGCCCGACCTCGTCAGCAAGGCGAAGGGCATGATTGCGGACTCCAAACAGGTGGCGCCCAACAAGCCGTTCTTCATGTACTTCGCCACGGGAGCCATGCACGCGCCGCATCATGTTCCGAAGGAGTGGGCCGACAAGTACAAGGGCAAGTTTGACGCAGGTTGGGATGCCTATCGCAAGCAGGTTTTCGAGAAACAGAAGGCGCTTGGGATCATACCGTCGAACACGGCTCTGTCGCGACACGATCCAGACGTGCAGGACTGGGACAAACTGCCGTCCGATGAGCGCCGCCTCTACGCCCGAATGATGGAAGTGTTCGCAGGATATCTGGAGCACACCGACCACTACATCGGCGAGCTGATCACCTTCCTCAAGGACATGGGCGAATACGACAACACGCTCATCATGGTGGTTTCAGACAACGGCGCAAGCGCCGAGGGCGGCCCGCACGGCTCGGTGAACGAAGGCAAGTTCTTCAACAACGTGCCGGACGACCTGCAGCAGAATCTCGCGGCGATCGACGACCTGGGCGGCCCGAAATACTTCAATCATTACGCCTGGGGCTGGACACATGCCGGCAACACGCCGTTCCGGCGCTGGAAGCGGGAAACCTACCGCGGCGGCGTCTCCGACCCGTTCATGATCATCTGGCCGAAAGGCATCAAGTCCAAGAGTGAGATACGCACGCAGTATTGTCATGCCATTGATATGGTGCCGACGGTGCTGGACGCGCTCGGCATCGAGCCGCCGGTCCAAATTCGCGGCGTTACGCAGTCACCCCTGCAGGGCTTCAGCCTCACGTCGTCGTTTGACGATGCAAACGCGGCGCCGCTGCACTTCACGCAGTACTTCGAGATGTTCGGCCATCGCTCACTCTACCACGACGGCTGGCGCGCAGTCTGTCCATGGCCGGGTACGTCGTTCACCGAGTCCGGCCGGACGTTTGGCGCCGCCATCGACTACGCCAAGCTGATCGAACTCGATGCCAAGGGTTGGGAGCTTTACAATCTCAAGGAGGATTTTGCGGAAACCAACAATCTCGCTGACAAGGAGCGCGACAGACTGATCGCGATGATCGGCATGTGGTACGTCGAGGCCGGCAAATACGACGTCCTGCCGGTCGACAGTCGCGGTACGTCGCGGCTCGGCGATCCACGGCCGCAGATCGCGGCCAATCGCAAACGTTATTTGTATTATCCGGGCACCCAAATGGTGCCCAGCAACGCAGCGCCTTACCTGATCAATGTTGCACATTCGATCTCGGTGCACGCCAACGTGCCGAGGGGCGGAGCGGAAGGTGTGCTGCTCTCGATGGGCGGCTGCGATGGCGGCTTCGTCTTCTACGTCCAGAATGGCAAGCTGACCTACGGCTACAACTACGTCGCCGATCAGCGTTTCAAGGTGCAGTCGGACACAGCTATCCCCGAAGGCGATCACATCTTCAGCTTTGAGTTCACACCGACAGGCAAGGCGGACATCCCTGAGGGCAGGGGCGTACCGGCAAGCATCAAGCCGTTTGTCGACGGCAATCCCATCGGCAACGGCGATTTGCCCGTCACCATACCGTTGTCGTTGGGCTTGGCGGCTGGCGTTTGTGTCGGCGCCGATGCCGGTTCGCCGGTGATGGATACGGACTACAAGGCGCCATTCCCGTTCACCGGGACGGTGAAGAAAGCTCTCGTGGATGTAACCGGTGAACCCGTCGAGGACATGGCTGCGAAGATGAGGATGTACCTCGCGCGCCAATGAGCGGTCTCACCTTGTAGCGAGGTCCGTTCATGGCCCGATCTGAGACTCTGCGGCGGTTACTAAAGGTGTCAGCTCACCGGGGCTGACTTGAAGCAATCGCGGGACGCGATTGTGGCAATGACGATTCGGCGTTGAAGCTCGTCATCTGCGCGCCGGTCTACGCCGTTGATTTAGATCAAACGGGACCGATGCGTTGCAGCGATACTTGCGACGAGCGCCGGACAAAGCAGCGGGTTTTCAGGATGTGGGAACAAATTCGCGCCGTCTGGCGGGCATCGTCCGTTTTCATTGTCGGGCTGGCCGTGATTTTCGGCGGGATCTATCTGGTCGGACACCTGTCTTCATCGACGAATCCGCCATCTGCCGCAGCCCCCACCTCTGATCAAGCCGCCTCGTCGGACCAAGGTCGCAATCGGGGCCAGCCGGCCGTCGCCTCGACCGAGACGCCGTCGCCACAAGGCGGCAGCGCGAAGCAACCTGCGCAGCAGCTCGCTCAATCAGGCAAGGCGCCTGCTCAGCCGCCGGTCGATCAGAACAATCCCGCACCGACACCAAAGCCGTCGGCGAACGCAGCCGCGGCATCTCCGGCCGCTGCTGCCTCGCCGTCCGCTGATGACCACAGGGCGGCGAACATCCAGCCTCCAAGCGCAACGCCGTCGCTGCCCGCCGCCCCGTCACCATCCGCTCATGACCATATGGCACAGGGCAACACGCCGCAGGCGAGCGCAACGACCGGACAATCACCTGCGGCACCAGCCTCCAACGCTCCGCCGCCCGCGTCCAATGCCGCAACGGCTGCCTCGAATGCCGCGCCGGGCATCGGCGATGCTACGGCAGGTCGTCTGGTCTTCAGGAAGTGCCAGGCTTGTCATTCCACCGAGCCCGGCAAAAACATGCTCGGCCCGTCGCTGGCCGGCGTCATCGGCCGCAAGGCCGGTACGGAGGCTGGTTAAATTATTCGCCCGCGATGAAATCGGCTGACATCGTGTGGAGTGTGCAGACGCTCGACCAATATCTGGCCGATCCGGCGAAGGTCGTGCCGGGCAACAAGATGCCGTTCCCCGGCCTCAAGACCGATCATGACCGGGCCGACGTCATCGCATATCTCGCGGGCGGCACGCAGCCCGCGGCCACCGCCGCTCAGCAGCCTTCGCAGGCTACGCCGCCGCCCACGCCACAGCCGGCCCAGACACAGGCGGCGCAAGCCGCGCCAGGTCCCTCCGTCACCTACATTCCCGACGCGCGATACACCTTGCGTTCGGGGATCGCGGAAGGGCGAATGGTCTATATCGGTGAGGGCGGCGAGATCGACGGCAAGGTCAATCCGGTCTTGACTGCCGTCGAGGGACAGGTGGTTCAACTCACTCTGATCAATGGCGAAGGGGCGCAGCACGATATCGCCTTTCCCGACCAGAACACCACCTCGCCACGCGTCACCGGAAAGGGTGCAAGCACGACGATCGCATTCCGCGCCGATAAGTCCGGGGACTTCGTTTATTTCTGCAGCGTGCCCGGCCATCGGCAAGCCGGAATGGAAGGTCAATTCCTGGTTACCCCGCGCCCGCCGCCTCAGGCGGTGGTGGAAGCCGATATTTCACGCGAGCCCGCCGACGTGCCGCCGCCGATCGGCAAACGCGATCCGCAAACCGTGCGTGTCGACCTCTTGAGCGTCGAGCTCGAAGGCCGGCTCGCGGAAGGAACGACGTTCGGCTACTGGACCTTCAACGGCAAGGTGCCGGGCCCGATGATCCGGGTGCGCGTCGGCGACACCATCGACATTCATCTGAAGAATTCCAGCGACAGCTCGATGATCCATTCGGTCGATTTCCACGCCGCGACGGGCCCGGGCGGCGGTGCGGCCGCTCTCCAGGTCGATCCCGGCCAGGAGAAATCAATGACATGGAAGGCGCTGGTGCCGGGCCTCTACGTCTATCACTGCGCCACCCCAATGGTCGCCGAGCATATTGCAAACGGCATGTACGGCATGATTCTCGTGGAGCCTGAAGGCGGCCTGCCGCCGGTGGATCACGAGTTCTATGTCATGCAGGGCGAAATCTATTCCGACATGCCCTTCGGCCAGCGTGGAAGCGCAGAGTTCAGCGTGGAGAAGCTTCTGAACGAACGTCCCGAATACTTCGTCTTCAACGGCTCAGTCGGAGCGCTGTCCAAGCTCCACCCACTGCACGCCAAGGTCGGCGAAACCGTGCGCATTTTCTTCGGCGTCGGCGGACCGAACTACACATCCTCATTCCATGTCATCGGGGAGATACTCGACAAGGTCTATACGTTTGGCGGACTTCAAAGCCCGCCGCATGAGGGAATTCAGACCGTCACCGTGGCGCCGGGCGGCGCGGTTGTCGTTGACTTCAAGCTGGAAGTGCCGGGCAATTACACGCTGGTCGATCATGCGCTTTCACGATTGGAGCGTGGGCTGTCGGGCATCCTGAGCGTGGAGGGTCCCCCGAACCCCGAAATCTTCAACGGCAAGGTGATGCCAGGCATGGGGCACTGACCACGCCTCCGGTGCAGAAATCGAACGATGGGATCTATACGACGTCACCCCGCTCTCGAGCACGGGATTTTTTTCAGGCCAAGGATCATCCCGCTTAGCAGCTTGTGATCTACACGCCGGTGTGAGCGAGCCGCATTGTGGAACAGCGCTCGCGAAATTGTGGCGACAATACGGAGACAAAAATATCGATTGTCATACTCGTGTTCACACCAAGATGTGAACACTCCTCCGCGAGCGGAGACTCAGCAGATTGACGCTGGAACCACTGCAAAAATAGAACCCAAATGAGTTCCAGGCGCGTGCGAGAAACATTCATTTACCTCGCGGGGCCTTTCGATAGGACTGTGGCGTCGCGGTTACAGCAATTCCGTCGATGGCTGGTAAGAGGTGCCCATGGCCCGGGGGCCTACTGAAGAAACTGGAACGGGAATCAAATGAAGAAGAGTTTGTTGCTTGTCACTGCTAGCCTCGTTGCGCTCAGCGCGGCTGCGCCGGCGGTGGCTGCTGACCTCGCAGCACGGCCTTATACGAAGGCGCCGCCTGCGGCGATCGCCGCGGTCTACGACTGGAGCGGCTTCTACATCGGTATCAACGGCGGCGGTGGTTCGGCTCACACGACCTGGGATTTCGTCGGCACGGGCACTGAAGGTTCGCACAACGCGACCGGCGGTACCGTCGGTGGTCAGATCGGCTATCGCTGGCAGACCGGGCAGTGGGTGTTCGGCGTCGAAGGCCAGGGCAACTGGGCCGACTTCTCCGGCGACAACGTCAGCCTGCTGTTCGCGGATCGCAACCGCAGCCGTATCGATTCGTTCGGTCTGATCACCGGTCAGGTCGGCTACGCCTGGAACAACGTGCTCGTTTACGTGAAGGGCGGCGCGGCCGTGGTCGGCGACAAGTTCGACGTCTACAGCACTGCCACCGGCGCGCTGCTTGCCTCGACCAGCCAGACCCGTTGGGGTGGCACGGTCGGTGCCGGCCTCGAAGTCGGCTTCGCTCCGAACTGGTCGGTTGGCGTCGAGTACAACCACATCTTCCTGCAGGACAAGGACGTCACCTTCACGGGTCTCGTGGGTACCGACCGCATCCGTCAGGACGTCGACATGGGTCTCGTCCGCCTGAACTACAAGTTCGGCGGCCCGATCATCGCGAAGTACTGATATTAGGTACCGACAGGATCGCTCCATTGGAGCGGTCGCGAAAGCCCCGGCCTTGCGCCGGGGCTTTTTTGTTTCGAGAATTCATCGAGTTAACCATTGAGTGCAAAGCCGGGTCGCGAGCCCCGTCGCGCAGCTTGACTCTTAGAACAAAAATAGAACAATGTTCTCTCTATGTTCTAGCGAGGGAGCAAGGCCATGTTGAAGATCTTCGTGGAAGAAGCCGCTGCGCTGGCATCGATCACGCTGTTCGTCGGGATGATCGCGATCTGGGCGCAAGTCATCCCTCAGCTCTGATTCCCCAGCTCTGAGCGGGGACCGGCGGCCGCTTGTTGAAAAGCGGGACGGCGCTAGGAATGTGCGCCCGCGCCATGGACTCTCCGTAGACTCTTGGCGGCCGAGGCACCACCATTGTCGGGCGAGTCGGGCCAACGGAGCGCGCATCCTGCGCCCAGGTCCGGCTGGTGTCCCCACGATGTTGAAAGGCCGTAAGCGACCATGCCGAGCGCCGGATTTGTCCATCTTCACGTTCACTCGGCCTATTCGCTGCTCAAGGGTTCGATCAAGATCGCCAAGCTCGCGGAGCTTGCGAAAAAGGACCATCAGCCGGCGCTGGCGCTGACCGACACCGACAACATGTTCGGTGCGCTGGAGTTCTCCGACAAGATGGCGGGCTCGGGCGTCCAGCCGATCGTCGGCTGCGAGCTCGCGATCGATTTCGGCGACCAGGATCCGAATGCGCGCAATGCGATTCTGCCCTCGCGGGTCGTGCTGCTGGCCGCGCAGGAGCGCGGCTATCGCAGCCTGATGCGGCTGAACTCGCGCGCGTTCCTCGAGACTCCCGACAGCCACGCGCCGTTCATCAAGTTCGATTGGCTTGACGGCGAGACCGACGGCTTGATCGCGCTCACGGGCGGTCCAGACGGGCCGATCTCGCTTGCGCTCGCGGCCGGCCACGCGGAGCTCGCGGCCACGCGCTGTGAGCGACTCGCCGGTCTGTTCGGCGACCGCCTCTACATCGAATTGCAGCGTCATGGCATCGACAAGGAACGCCGCATCGAGAGCGGGCTGATCGACATTGCCTATACGAAAGGCCTGCCGCTGGTTGCGACCAACGAGCCGTACTTCGCTTCGACCGACGATTACGAGGCTCACGATGCGCTGCTCTGCATCGCCGGCGGGCGGCTGATCGCCGAGACCGAGCGCGAGCAACTCACGCCCGATCACCGCTTCAAGACGCGCGCCGAGATGGCGGTGCTGTTCGCCGACATTCCGGAAGCGCTGGCCTGGACGATCGAGATCGCCGAACGCTGCTCGTTCCGACCGATGACGCGCAAGCCGATCCTGCCGTTCTTCACCGTCGGCGCCGCAGGCAGCTCCGATGCGGCCGCGGTCGAGGCGGGCGAATTGAAGCGGCAGGCGGAGGAGGGGCTTGCCAACCGCCTGCGCGTGCACGGCCTGTCGCAGGGCACGACCGAGGAGGACTACAACAAGCGGCTCGCCTTCGAGGTCGACGTCATCACCCGCATGAAATATGCGGGCTACTTCCTGATCGTCTCCGACTTCATCAAATGGGCGAAGTCGCAGGGCATTCCGGTCGGGCCGGGCCGCGGCTCCGGCGCAGGCTCGCTGGTCGCCTGGGCCTTGACCATCACTGATCTCGATCCGATCAAGTTCGGGCTGCTGTTCGAGCGCTTCCTCAATCCCGAGCGCGTCTCGATGCCGGACTTCGACATCGACTTCTGCCAGGACCGCCGCGGCGAGGTAATCAAGTACGTCCAGGAACGCTACGGCCGCGATCAGGTCGCCCAAATCATCACCTTCGGCACCCTGCAAGCGCGCGGCGTGCTGCGCGACGTCGGGCGCGTACTGCAAATGCCCTATGGGCAGGTCGACAAGCTGACCAAGCTGGTTCCGCAGAATCCGGCCGCACCGGTGACGCTGGCCGCCGCGATCGAGAGCGAGCCAAAGCTCCAGGCGTTTCGCGATGAAGACCCGGTGGTGGCGCGCGCCTTCGACATTGCCCAGCGCCTCGAGGGCCTGACGCGCCACGCCTCGACGCACGCGGCCGGCATCGTGATCGGCGATCGCCCCCTGAGCGAGCTCGTGCCGATGTATCGCGATCCCAAGTCCGACATGCCGGTGACCCAGTTCAACATGAAATGGGTCGAGCCCGCGGGCCTCGTGAAGTTCGACTTCCTCGGCCTGAAGACGCTGACGGTCCTCGACGTCGCGTGCAAACTGCTCAAGCCGCGCGACATCCATGTCGATCTCGCGACGCTGCCGATCGACGATGCCGAGAGCTACCAGATGCTGGCCCGCGGCGAGGTGGTCGGCGTGTTCCAGGTTGAAAGCCAGGGCATGCGGCGCGCGCTGGTCGACATGCGCCCCGACCGCTTCGAGGACATCATCGCGCTGGTCGCGCTCTATCGTCCGGGCCCGATGGCGAACATCCCGACCTATTGCTCGCGCAAGCACGGCGACGAGGAGCCGGAATATCTCCACCCCGTCCTCGAGCCGATCCTCAAAGAGACGTTCGGCGTCATCATCTACCAGGAACAGGTGATGCAGATCGCGCAGGTGATGTCGGGCTATTCGCTCGGCGACGCCGACCTCCTGCGCCGCGCGATGGGCAAGAAGATCCGCGCCGAGATGGACAAGCAGCGCGATATCTTCGTCGCCGGCGCGGTGAAGAACGGCGTGCCGAAAGCGCAGGCCGAGACGATCTTCGAGCTGCTCGCCAAATTCGCCGACTACGGCTTCAACAAGAGCCACGCGGCAGCCTATGCGCTGGTGTCCTACCACACCGCCTACATGAAGGCGCATTATCCGGTGGAGTTCATCGCGGCGTCGATGACGCTCGACCTCAACAACACCGACAAGCTGTCCGAATTTCGCTCCGAGGCGCAGCGCCTCGGCATCAAGGTCGAGCCGCCGAACGTCAACCGCTCAGGGGCGACCTTCGAGGTCGGCGAGAAGACCATCTACTACGCGCTCGCAGCGCTCAAGGGCGTCGGCCTTCAGGCCGTCGAGCAGATCATCGAGGAGCGCACCAAGAACGGCCCGTTCACGTCACTCGCCGATTTCGCCGCGCGCGTGTCGCCGCGCGCGATCAACAAGCGCATTATCGAAAGTCTCGCCGCCGCCGGCGCCTTCGACACGCTGGAGCCGAACCGCGCCCGCGTCTTTGCCGGTGCGGATGCGATCCTCGCCGCCTGCCAGCGTGCGCATGAGGCCGCGACCATCGGGCAGAACGACATGTTCGGAGGTGCGTCGGATGCGCCTACCATCATGCTGCCGCAGATCGAGGCCTGGTTGCCGGCCGAGCGGCTGCGGCGCGAATATGATGCGATCGGTTTCTTCCTGTCGGGGCATCCGCTCGACGATTACGCGACGGTGCTCAAACGCCTGCGCGTGCAGAGCTGGGCGGAGTTTTCGCGCGCCGTCAAAACCGGCGCAACCGCCGGCAAGGTCGCCGCCACCGTGGTGTCGCGCATGGAGCGGCGCACCAAGACCGGCAACAAGATGGGCATCATGGGACTTTCTGATCCCACGGGCCACTTTGAGGCGGTGCTGTTCTCCGAAGGGCTCGCGCAATATCGCGACGTGCTTGAGCCGGGCGCCGCGGTGCTGCTGCAGCTAGGTGCGGAATTGCAGGGCGAGGACGTGCGCGCGCGTGTGCTGCACGCCGAGCCGCTCGATGACGCCGCCGCCAAGACGCAGAAGGGGCTGCGCATCTTCCTGCGCGACACCAAGCCGCTGGAATCGATCGCGCGTCGGCTTGCAGGTCCGGACGCCGCGCCATCGAACGGCGGCGCGCCGAAGGTCGGCAGCCCCGGCATCGCGCAGCGCTCCAACGGCGACGGCGAGGTCTCGCTGGTGATGATGCTCGACCTCGAGACCGAGGTGGAGATGAAGCTGCCCGGCCGCTTCAAGGTCTCGCCGCAAATCGCAGGCGCGATCAAGGCGGTCGCGGGTGTCGTCGACGTGCAGCAATTGTAGCATCCGTCGCCGCCGATCGAGCCCGGCGGCGCCGGTCCATGATTTTGTCGGCGGCGAAGCGTCGCTGTCACTCGTGTCCTGTACTGTTCATGCAGGTCTGGACTGAGATGGTAGGGGGAAAGACATGTGCGACAAATGCTCTGACAAATTGCATCATCTGCTCGTGCCCTCGCGACGCTCGATGATGCTGTTCGCCGCTTCGGCATTGATGTTCGGTTCGACGGCCTTCGCCAAAGAAACGAAAACGCCGCCCAAGCCGCAGAACGTAGTGACACCCGATGCTGCGCTGAAGCGGTTGATGGAGGGTAATGCGCGCTATGTCGACGGTGTGGCGCGGCGCCATGACTTCAAGCATGAGCGAGGAGCTCTCGCCGCGGGGCAGAATCCATATGCGGCGATCCTGAGCTGCGCGGACTCGCGCATTGCGCCGGAATACGCTTTCGACACCGGTCGCGGCGATCTCTTCGTCTGTCGTGTGGCCGGCAATTTTGCCGGCAACGAGACGATCGCGAGCCTTGAATATGCCGTGGCCGTGTTGAGTACGCCGCTGATCCTGGTTCTCGGCCACGACAGTTGCGGCGCCGTCGATGCGACGCTGAAAGCGCTCAAGGACAACAAGTCGCCGCCGGGACACATTCCGTCGCTCGTCGAGGCGATCGCGCCGGCTGCCAAGGCGGCCATGCAGCAGGGCGCAGATGCGCTCGACGCGGCGATCCGGCAAAACGTGATCGACAACGTGGCCAAGCTGAAGTCAGCGGCGCCGATCCTCAATGCGGCGGCCGAGCAGGGCAAGCTCAAGGTCGTCGGCGGCATCTATCGGCTGGCCACGGGCACCGTCGACCTGATCTCCCAGGGGTAGGGGGTCAAGATCAGGATCGTGCGGCCGGAATTTTTGCGATCGCGAACCTGACATGGAGCTGACGGGCGACGGCCAGCGGCCATTCCGTCGCCTCAATCCAAGCGTTTTTCGTTCAAACGCCATTCAGCCAGCCGCGCGTCTCATGTGCGGTGGCAAGCTCAACAACAATAGCGGGCGCGAAAGCCATGCGTGGGACACGACAATCTTTCCTTGGATCTTTCCTCGGTTTGCTTCTTCCGAGCCTGCTGTTCGCGGCAGGCGGACTGTTCGATCCTGCCTACGCCCAGCAGCAGGAGAAGCGTATCGCGCTGGTGGTCGGCAACGGCGCCTATGCGAAGTCGCCGCTGGCAACGACCGCCAATGATGCCGGCCTGATCGCACAGACGCTTCAGGCCGCCGGCTTCGACGTGGTCGGCGCCCGCGACCTCGACGGCGACACGCTGCGCAAGAGCTTTCGCGATTTTCTTCAGAAGGCCCAGACATCGGGACCCGGCACCGTCGCGATGATCTATCTCGCCGGCTATGGCGTGCAGCTCGCCGGCGAGAACTACTTCATCCCGGTCGATTCCAACATCGCGCGCGATACCGACGTTCCGACCGAGGCGCTCCGCATCAGCGACTACGTCCGCCAACTCGCCGCGCTGCCGCTGAAGGCGAACATCGTCGTGCTCGATGCGGCCCGGGCGCAGCCCTTCATCGAGGGCGGGCAACCGATCGCAAGCGGGCTCGCGCTGGTCGAGCCCGACGCGAACATGCTGATCGCCTACAACGCCGCGCCCGGCACCGTGGCGCCGGAAGAGCCGGGGCCCTACGGCGTCTACGCCCAGTCGCTCGCCGAGATGATCCGCACCGGGGGCCTGTCGCTGCCTGAGGTCTTCGACCGCGTGCGCCTGCGCGTCAACGACGCCAGCAAGGGCGCTCAGGTGCCCTGGGACGATCAGAAGATCAGCGCGCAATTCTCGTTCTTCGAGCGCGGACCTGACGCACCACCGCCGCAGGCCACGCCCGATCAGGTCGCTGCGATCCGCAACAAGCCGATCCGCGATCTCGGCGTGCAGGACGCCTACGCGGCGGCGCTCGAGCGCGACACGCTGCCGGCCTATGAGGAATTCCTCTCCGCCTATCCCGGTGATCCCATGGCCAAGCGGGTGATCGCGATTGTTGCAGCGCGCCGCGAGGCGATCACCTGGCGGCGGACCTATCGCGCCGACACGCCGGACGCTTACTGGTCCTATCTGCGCCGCTATCCGCGCGGGCCGCATGCTGGCGACGCACGGCGCAGGCTGGCGATCCTGACCGCGCCGCTCGAGCCGCCGCCGAGCTTTGCCATGATGGATTACGGCCTGCCGCCGCCGCCGCCGGAGGAGGTGGTCTATGTCGATCGCCCCGTGCTGCTGTTCAGCGATCCCGTGTTCGGCTTCGTGCCGCCGCCGCCGCCCCCGGTCTATTTCTGCCCGCCGCCGCCACCGGATTTCGTCGTGCTGCCGCCGCCGCTGCCGGTGGTCGGACTGTTTGTGCTACCACAGCCGATGTTCGTGCCGATCCCGGTGTTCGTGAGGCCGCCAATTTATGTCGCACCGCCGCCGAACAACATCATCTACCAGAACATCCACAACACCACGGTGATCAACACCGTCATCAACCGGCCTCCGGCAGCCGCGGCTGCGGGACTCGCGCCCGGCAGCTTGGCTCCGGCGGTCTCCGGCCGCGCATCACCCGCAGGCCCGGCGGTGCCGCAGGCCGTTGCGCAGCGCGCCGCCTTGATCCAGCAGGGCAAGCTGCCGATGCCGCAGAGCGCGACGATCACGCCCACCGCGCGACCGGGAACACCGGCTGCGACGCGGACCAATGTCGCGCCGGCCGTAGCCGCGCCGCCGAGCAGGTTGCCTGAGGCCAATACGCTTCCGGTCCCCGGCACCCATGGGGCGCCGCCGGCGCCCTCGGCTGCCCAGACGCCGAGTGGCAGGCTCGCGCCGACCGCGACGGCGCCGGCGAACGGCTCGCAAGCAGGCCATCCCAATGCGGCGACCGCAACGGCGCCGCCCACCACGACGCCTGCCGGAAATGCGGCCGTCGCGCCGGGCCAGTCGCAAAAGCCGCCGGTCGCTGGAACGCCGGCGACCACGCCTGCGGATAGCCGTGCAAAGTCGGCCATCCCTCAGCAGGGCACCACGGCTCCATCCGCGGCGGGGACAGGCGCCAAGCCTGCCGTCACAGCGGTGCATCCCACGGGTCGCGAGCCGCTGACACCGCAGAATCAGCGTGTGATCACCCCGCCGCCGCAGGCCGCCAAGCCAGCCGCGCCGCCACATCCTCAAGCCGTCGCGAAACCCGTGCCCTCGGCGGCGACGCCGCGGGCAGCCTCGGCGCCACCCCCGCGAGCCGCGCCTCCGCCCGTCGCCGCCGCCCGGCCGGCTCCGCCGCCAGCGGCTCGCCCGGCGCCGCCACCCCCGCCGCGGGTGGCCGCGGCTCCGCCGCCCCGTCCGGCCGCCCCACCGCGCCCGGCACCGGCTGCAGCGAAGAAATGCGCCCCCCACCAGCCAAAGTGCTAGGGGGCCTGGAACTACGGAAAAGGACTTGAAAAGGGCCTGAAAAAGGACTTGGGGCAGGGCGCCAAAACGCCCTCCAAAGGCCCTTATTTCCTTGCTTCTGGCCGAAATCGCGCTATATAGCGCGCCATCTCACACGGAAACATGGCTCAAAAGGCCGTCCGGTGGCAGCCGGGGCGAGAACGCTCCGTCTTGCTCACACGTTTCCGGAGGAACCAACCGGAGAATTATCACTATGGCGCTACCCGACTTCACCATGCGTCAGCTGCTCGAAGCTGGCGTGCACTTTGGTCACCAATCCCACCGCTGGAATCCGAAAATGGCGCCGTTCATTTTCGGGACCCGCAACAACATCCACATCGTCGACCTCGCGCAGACCGTGCCGATGCTGCACCAGGCCCTCCAGGCCGTCAGCGACACCGTCGCGAAGGGCGGCCGCATCCTGTTCGTCGGCACCAAGCGCCAGGCGCAGGACGGCGTTGCCGACGCGGCCAAGCGCTGCGCGCAGTACTTCGTCAATTCGCGCTGGCTCGGCGGCACGCTGACCAACTGGAAGACGATCTCGGCCTCGATCAAGCGCCTGCGTCATCTCGACGAGGTGCTGTCCGGCGGTGAAGCCAACTCCTACACCAAGAAGGAGCGCCTGACGCTCCAGCGCGAGCGCGACAAGCTCGACCGCTCGCTCGGTGGCATCAAGGACATGGGCGGCCTGCCCGACATGATCTTCGTGATCGACACCAACAAGGAAGACATCGCGATCCAGGAAGCCCAGCGGCTCAACATCCCGGTCGCGGCGATCGTCGACACCAATTCGGACCCCAAGGGCATCACCTATGTGGTGCCGGGCAATGACGACGCGGGCCGTGCGATCTCGCTCTATTGCGACCTGATTGCGCGCGCGGCGATCGACGGCATCTCGCGCGCCCAGGGCGATGCGGGCATCGATATCGGCGCTTCGGTCAAGCCGGCCGCTGAAGAGCTTCCGTCCACCAGCGGTTTCCAGGGCCTTGCAGGTCCGCGCGGCACCGCCGACGACCTCAAGAAGCTCCCGGGCGTGTCGGGTGCGATCGAGAAGAAGTTCAACGACCTCGGCATCTTCCACTACTGGCAGCTCGCCGAGCTCGATCACGCCACCGCGCACAAGATCGGCGAAGAGGTCGGTCTGCCCAGCCGTGCGGATGCCTGGGTGGCCAAGGCCAAGGCGCTCACCGCGGAAGCGGAATAACAGTCGAGGGGCGGCCGGATCGTTCCGGCCGCCATTTCAGTTGACGCGACGTCCTGTGATGGACCGCGGTGGGGCGAGACAGCGCCGCGCCGCGGGTTAACCGGCAGGCAAGAAGGATTTTTAACGATGGCAACGATCACAGCTGCGATGGTCAAGGATCTGCGCGAGTCGACCGGCGCAGGCATGATGGACTGCAAGGCCGCGCTCACCGAAAACGACGGCAACATGGAAGCGGCGCAGGATTGGCTCCGCAAGAAGGGCCTGTCGAAGGCTGCCAAGAAGTCCGGCCGCGTCGCGGCCGAGGGCCTGATCGGCGTACTCACCAAGGGCACCAAGGGCGTCGTGGTCGAGGTCAACTCCGAGACCGATTTCGTCGCGCGCAACGGCCAGTTCCAGGGCCTCGTCAAGATGATCGCCCAGGTCGCGTTCGATGCCGGCGCCGATGTCGAGAAGATCAAGGCCACCAAGGTCGGCGACGTCACGGTCGAAGCTGCGATCAATGACGCGATCGCGACCATCGGCGAGAACATGACGCTGCGCCGCGCCGCTTCGCTCGACGTGAAGCAGGGCGTGGTGTCGAGCTACGTCCATGGCGCCGTCATCGATGGCGCCGGCAAGATGGGTGTCCTCGTCGCGCTCGAATCGCCCGGCAAGGCCGATGAGCTCGCAGCGCTCGGCCGCCAGCTCGCCATGCATGTCGCGGCCGCCAATCCGCTCGCGCTCGAACCGTCCGGTCTCGATCCGGCGGTCGTGAAGCGCGAGAAGGACGTGCTCGCCGACAAGTACCGCCAGCAGGGCAAGCCGGAGAACGTGATCGAGAAGATCGTCGAGTCCGGCCTGAAGACCTACTACAAGGAAGTCTGCCTGCTCGAGCAGGCCTTCATCCACGACACCGGCAAGTCGGTGGCGCAGGCGGTGAAGGAAGCTGAGGGCAAGGTTGGGGGCCCCGTGAAGATCGCCGGCTTTGTGCGGTATGCTCTCGGTGAGGGAATCGAGAAGCAGGAAAGCGACTTCGCGGCGGAAGTCGCGGCCGCCAGCGGCAAGAAGTAAGCGCCGGGACGTTTCCTTCCGGCGTGCCGCCGGAAGCGGCGCCCGGAGAAGGAAAGTGCTCATGACTGATCCGGTCTATCGTCGCGTGGTGATCAAGCTGTCCGGCGAATATCTCGCGGGACCGCAGGGTTTTGGGATCGACCAGCAGACGGTTGACCGGGTTGCCGACGATCTGATCGCCGCGCGCCGTCTCGGTGCCGAGGTCGCGGTGGTGATCGGCGGCGGCAATATCGTTCGCGGCGTCGAGGTGTCCTCCCGCGGCGTGTCGCGCCCGACGGGCGACACGATGGGCATGCTCGCCACCGTGATGAACTGCCTCGCGGTGGAAGCGGCGATCGAACGCAAGGGCGCGCCGGCGCGCACCCTCTCGGCTTTCGTCATGCCCGAGATTTCCGAGCTATTCACCCGCGCCGCAGCGCACAAATACCTCGCCGAGGGCCGAATCGTGCTGCTCGGCGGCGGAACCGGCAATCCGTTCTTCACGACCGACACAACGGCGGTGCTGCGCGCCGCCGAGATCGGTGCCGAGGCCGTCCTCAAGGCGACCAATGTCGACGGCGTCTACTCGGCCGATCCCAAGAAGGATCCGGCCGCCAAGCGCTTCGACCGGCTGACGCACAAGCAGGCGATCGAGGGCGACTATAAGGTGATGGACGCGACTGCCTTCGCGCTTGCCCGCGAGACGTCGCTGCCTATCATCGTATTCTCGATCGCCGAACCGGGCTCGATCGGCGCGATTCTGCGCGGCGTCGGCCACGGGACGATCGTCGCCGGCTGACGGCGCGCCGGGCGCAGCTTGTGCGCCCAGCCAGGTATCTGAAGGGAGAGCGTGATGGCCACGGGTAATTTCGACCTCAACGAATTGAAGCGCCGCATGCAGGGCGCCGTCCAGTCCCTCAAGCACGAGCTCGGGGGCCTGCGCACCGGGCGCGCCTCCGCCTCGATGCTCGATCCGGTCCAGGTCGAAGCCTACGGCAGCCACATGCCGCTGAATCAGCTCGCCACCGTCAGCGTACCGGAGCCGCGGCTGATCTCGGTGCAGGTCTGGGACAAGTCGATGGTCAAGCCGGTGGAGAAGGCGATCGTCGATTCCAACCTCGGCCTGTCACCGGCCACCGAGGGCCAGGTGCTGCGCCTGCGCATCCCCGAGCTGAACGAAGAGCGGCGCAAGGAGCTGGTGAAGGTCGCGCACAAATACGCGGAAGCTGCCAAGGTCGCCGCGCGTCACGTCCGCCGCGACGGTCTCGACGTCCTCAAGAAGCTCGAGAAGAATCACGAGATGTCGGAGGACGACCAGAAGCGTCATGCCGACGAGGTGCAGAAGGCGACCGACGGCACGATCACCGAGATCGATCAGCTGCTGGCGGCCAAGGAAAAAGAGATTCTGACGGTCTAGAGAAGCCTTCATGTCGAACGCCGCCGCGCCCGTCACGGAAGGACCGGAAAGGTCCGAGGCGCCCGCGCATGTCGCCATCATCATGGATGGCAACGGGCGCTGGGCGGCGGCACGTGGCCTGCCGCGCGCCGAGGGCCACCGCCGCGGCGTGGAAGCGTTGCGCCGCGTCGTCCGTGCCTCGCATGAGCTCGGCATCCGCTATCTCACCATCTTCTCCTTCAGCTCAGAGAACTGGTCGCGTCCGGCGAGCGAGATTGGCGATCTCTTCGGCCTGTTGCGCCGTTTCATCCGCAACGACCTCGCGAGCCTGCACCGTGATGGCGTCAAGGTGCGCATCATCGGCGAGCGCGAGGGACTCGAAGGTGACATCTGCGCCCTGTTGAACGAGGCCGAGGAGCTGACGCGCAACAACACGCGTCTTACCCTCGTCGTCGCCTTCAACTACGGCTCACGGCAGGAGATCGCGAAAGCCGCGCAAAAGCTCGCGCGCGAAGTCGCAGAGGGCAAGCGCGATCCGGCCTCGATCGATGCCGAAGCGCTCGGGCACTATCTCGACGCACCCGAGATTCCCGATCCCGATCTCATCATCCGCACCTCCGGCGAGCAGCGTCTGTCCAATTTCCTGATGTGGCAGGCCGCCTATAGCGAGCTGGTGTTCGTGCCGATCCATTGGCCTGATTTCGACAAGGCCGCGCTCGAAGGCGCGATCGCCGAATTTGCCAGACGCGAGCGCCGTTTCGGCGGCCTGGTCGCGAAAACCGCCTCGTGACCGAAAACGACGCCGCGCCGGCGGGCTCAACGCCGGCTTCAAGCAACCTGATGATGCGTGTCCTCGCGGCCCTCGTGCTGGCGCCGCTGGCGATCGCGCTCGCCTATGCCGGCGGCTGGCTCTGGGCGTTCCTGGTTACGCTTGCCTCGATCGGGTTGTTCGTGGAGTGGCTGACTGTGGTCGGGGCAGGGCGGGTTGTCCTGACAGCGTGCGGGACGATCGTTCTCGCCATCATGGGATTCTGTGTCGCCTTCGGGGCGCTCAAGGCTGCGGTCGTGATCGGCTGCGTCGGCGGCGTCGCGATCATGCTGCTGGCGAAAGACAAGTTTGTCTGGGCGGGGGCTGGATTCGCCTATGCGGTGGCTGCGCTGCTCGCCTCGATCCTGGTGCGGCAGGATCCGGTGAACGGATTCGTCGCACTCATGTTCGTGCTGCTTGTGGTGTGGGCGACCGACATCGGTGGCTATTTTGCCGGCCGGGGCATCGGCGGTCCCAAATTGTGGCCGCGCGTGAGCCCCAAAAAGACCTGGGCCGGGGCGCTCGGCGGCTTCGTCGCGAGCCTGGCGGTCGCAGGCGGATTTGCCGCCTCCGGCTTCGGCAAGGCGGTTCCGTTGCTAGCCCTCAGCGCCATTTTGTCGATGGTCTCGCAAGCCGGCGACCTCTTCGAATCCGCGGTCAAGCGCCGGTTCGGCGTCAAGGATTCCAGTCACTTAATCCCGGGCCATGGGGGCCTGATGGACCGCCTGGACGGCTTCATCGCCGCCATTCTGGTGGCCTGGATTTTCGGCTACCTGCGCCATGGTGTGCATAGCGCTGGAAGCGGTCTTATGGTTTGGTGAAACAATGAGCCCAGTCCCTTTGCGTAACAACAAGCCCGCGGCGTCCGCGGTGCGCAGCGTCACCGTTCTCGGTGCCACCGGCTCGATCGGCGACAGCACGATGGATCTGTTGCGCGCTTCGCCCGAGCGCTATCGCGTCGAGGCATTGACGGCGAACGGCAATGTCGAAGCGCTGGCAAAGCTCGCAAAGGAGTTTTCCGCGCGCTTCGTCGCGATCGCGGACACCTCCAAGCTTGCCGAGCTCAAGAATGCGCTCGCCGGCACCAAGACTGAATGCGGCGCGGGCGAAAGCGCTGTGATCGAGGCTGGTGCGCGGCCGGCCGACTGGGTGATGGCGGCGGTGAGCGGCGCGGCTGGACTGAAGCCCGCGCTCGCCGCGGTCGATCGCGGCGCCCATGTCGCGCTCGCCAACAAGGAATGCCTCGTCTGCGCCGGCGATTTCTTCATGCAGCGCGCCGCCAAGGCGGGTGCCTGCATTCTGCCCGCCGATTCCGAGCACAACGCACTGTTCCAGGCTTTGAGCTCGGGCAATCGCGATGAGCTCGTGCGCGTCATCATCACCGCCTCGGGCGGCCCGTTCCGCACCTGGAAGAGCACTGACATCGAGCAGGCGACGCTGGCTCAGGCGCTCAAGCATCCGAACTGGAGCATGGGCCAGAAGATCACGATCGATTCCGCCTCGATGATGAACAAGGGCCTCGAGGTGATCGAGGCGTCCTATCTGTTCGCCTTGAAGCCGGACGAGATCGACGTGCTGGTCCATCCGCAGTCGATCATCCACGGCATGGTCGAATTCTCCGACTGCTCGGTCGTTGCCCAGCTCGGCGCGCCCGACATGCGCACGCCGATCGCACACTGCCTCGGCTGGCCCGACCGCATCAAGGGACCCGCCGCCAAGCTCGACCTCGCCAAGATCGGGCAATTGACCTTCGAGGCGCCGGATTTCGAACGTTTCCCCGGACTGCGGCTTGCTTACGATTCGTTAAGGACCGGACGCGGCGCGACTACGGTATATAATGCTGCGAACGAGGTCGCGGTGGCGGCCTTCATCGCCGGCAAGATCAGATTCGGCGCCATCGCGCGGCTGGTCGAAGCAACGCTCGAAGACTGGATCAAGGGTGGCAATCTGGCGCCCTTGTCCTCGGCGGATGATGCGATCACCGTTGACCATGTTGCGCGAAACAGAGCGGCCACCCTATTGCCTCAAATCGCCTTAAACGCATCCTAGTAGGTTCGGAACCGGGGTCGCGAGGCCCCGGGTTAAGAGGAATCGATGACTGAGTTTTTCCTCCATAGCTTCAACACCTTGAGCCATGGGCTGATCGGCTATGTGATCCCCTTTTTATTCGTCCTGACCATCGTCGTTTTCTTCCATGAGCTCGGCCATTTTCTGGTCGCGCGCTGGGCTGGCGTGAAGGTGTTGACCTTTTCGCTCGGGTTCGGCCCCGAGCTCGCCGGCTTCAACGACCGCCACGGCACGCGCTGGAAGATCTCGGCGATCCCGCTCGGCGGCTATGTCAAATTCTTCGGCGACGACACCGAGGCCTCGACGCCATCGGCCGTGACGCTGGCCGCAATGTCGGCGGAAGAACGCGCCGGCAGCTTCCATCACAAGAAGGTCGGCCCGAGGGCTGCGATCGTCGCGGCCGGACCGATCGCGAATTTCCTGCTCGCGATCGCGATCTTCACCTGTCTTTTCACCTTTTTCGGCAAGCCATCGACCACGGCGCGAGTCGACAAGATCGAGGCGGGCAGTGCTGCGGCAGCGGCCGGCTTCCAGGTCGGCGACGTCGTGACCGCCATCGACGGAACCAAGATCGGAAGCTTCTCCGACATGCAGCGGATCGTCGGCACGCATGCCGGCGACAAGCTGATCTTCACCGTGAAGCGGGGCGATTCCCAGGTCGATCTGTCCGGGACCCCGGAGCTGCGCGAGGTGAAGGATCCCTTCGGCAACGTGCATCGGCTCGGCGTGCTCGGAATCACCCGGCAGACGGCGGCCGGTGACACCGTCACCGAGCGGGTCGATCCGGCCACCGCGCTGTGGCTGGGCGTGAAGGAAACCTGGTTCGTGATCGACCGGACGCTGGCCTATATCGGCGGTGTCTTTGCCGGTCGCGAGGCGGCCGATCAGGTCGGCGGTCCGTTACGAATCGCCCAGATCTCCGGGCAGGTCGCGACCATCGGCATGGCTGCGCTGGTGCATCTGGCCGCAGTGCTGTCGATCTCGATCGGGCTGTTGAACCTGTTCCCGGTTCCGCTGCTCGATGGCGGGCACCTTTTGTTCTATGCGGTGGAAGCAGTCCGCGGCCGGCCTTTGTCGGAACGCGCGCAGGAGATGGGGTTTCGAATCGGGCTCGGCTTGGTACTGATGTTGATGGTGTTTGCGACCTATAACGACATCCTCCATCTGGCGGCATCGTGAAACGGGCTTTTTTGTGACGTTGCTCTTAGGCAACGTCCTGGACTGAAATTCAAACTACGGCGCGCTCGGCCGTTTGCGGCGTCGGTGAAATTAGCTACAAGCGGCATGAAACTTGGGGAATCTCCCAGACCGGCGTTGGGGTTGGGTCTGGCACTGGAATGATAAGGGCGTCGTCGCGCATGATGTTTGGTATGAAGGTCCGGGGGGGCCTGCTCGCCACCCTGATCATGTTCGGCGTGCCGGTGCTTGCCCCGGTTGGGGCAGCGCTTGTGTCTACGCCCGCGGCCGCCCAGACGGTGGATTCGATCTCGGTGGAGGGGAACCGCCGTGTCGAGGTCGAGACCATCCGTTCCTATTTCAAGGCAGGCCCCGGCGGGCGCCTTGACCAGGCAGCCATCGACGACGGCCTCAAGGCGCTGATCGAGACCGGACTGTTCCAGGACGTGAAGATCAATCGCGTCGGCGGCCGGATCGTGGTTTCGGTGGTCGAAAACGCCGTCATCGGTCGCGTCGCCTTCGAGGGCAACAAGAAGATCAAGGACGAGCAGCTCACCGCCGAAGTCCAGTCCAAGCCGCGCGGCACGTTCTCTCGCGCCGTGGTGCAGTCGGACACGCTGCGCATCGCCGAAATCTATCGCCGCTCCGGCCGCTACGACGTGCACGTCACGCCCGAGATCATCGAGCAGCCGAACAACCGCGTCGACCTGGTCTTCACGATCGAGGAGGGCGCCAAGACCGGCGTCAAGTCGATCGAGTTCGTCGGCAACGTTGCCTATTCGAGCTATCGCCTGAGGGACGTCATCAAGACCCGCGAGACGAATCTCCTGAGCTTCCTCGGCAGTGCCGACGTCTACGATCCGGACCGGGTCGAGGCCGACCGCGACCTGATTCGCCGTTTCTACCTCAAGCACGGCTTCGCCGACGTCCAGGTGGTCGCCGCGATCACCGAATACGATCCGGAGAGGAAGGGCTTCCTCGTCACCTTCAAGATTGAGGAAGGCCAACAGTATCGCGTCGGCTCAGTCGACTTCCGCACGAGCATCCCGAACTTCGATCCCACCGTGCTGCGCAGCTATTCGCGCGTCAACGTCGGCTCGCTCTACAACGTCGAATCGGTCGAGAAGTCGGTCGAGGAGATGCAGATCGAGGCCTCGCGCCGCGGCTATGCCTTCGCCGTGGTTCGGCCGGGTGGCGACCGCAATTTCGATGCGCACACCGTGTCGGTCGTGTTCAACATCGACGAAGGTCCGCGCACCTATATCGAGCGCATCAACATTCGCGGCAACATCCGCACGCGCGACTACGTGATCCGCCGCGAATTCGACCTCTCCGAGGGCGACGCCTACAACCGTGCGCTGGTCGATCGCGCCGAGCGGCGCCTGAAGAACCTCGACTTCTTCAAGACCGTCAAGATCACCACGGAGCCGGGGTCCTCCAGCGACCGTGTGGTGCTGATCGTCGATCTCGAGGAGAAGTCCACCGGTGACTTCTCGGTGTCGGGCGGTTATTCCACGACCGACGGCGCGCTGGCCGAAGTCTCGATCTCCGAGCGCAACCTGCTCGGCCGAGGACTGTTCGCCAAGGCATCCGTCACCTACGGCCAGTATGCGCGCGGCTATTCGCTGTCGTTCGTCGAACCGTACCTGCTCGACTACCGCGTCGCGCTCGGCCTCGACCTCTACCAGCGCACGCAGCTGTCCAACAGCTTCATCTCCTACGGCACCAAGACGTTGGGCTTCAGCCCGCGCCTCGGCTTCAGCCTGCGCGAAGATCTGGCCTTGCAGCTGCGCTATTCGATCTACCGTCAGGAGATCACGCTGCCGTCCTATCTGCAGGACTGTAACAACACGCTGGGCACCGCGGCCAATACAAGCCCGGCCTTCTCCGCCGCAAACGGTGGTGTCCCTGATCTCAGCTCCACCAACGGCCTCGGGTGCTACCAGAACGGCGAAGCCTCGCTACCGGTGCGCAAGGAGTTGGCGAACGGCGCGACGCTGACCTCGGCGCTGGGCTATTCGTTGACCTACAACACGCTCGACAACAACAAGAACCCGACCGACGGCCTTCTGGTCGACTTCAAGCAGGACTTCGCCGGCGTCGGCGGCGACGTCTCCTACCTGAAGTCCGCGGTTGATGCGAAGTACTACCAGTCGCTGGTGTCCGATCTCGTCGGCCTCGTCCATCTGCAGGGCGGTATCCTCAACAAGTGGGGCAGCACCGAACTGCGCATGCTCGATCACTTCCAGATGGGTCCGAATCTCGTCCGCGGCTTTGCGCCGAACGGCATCGGTCCACGCGACCTCAATCCCTATGGCACGCAGGACGCGCTTGGGGGCACGAAGTACTGGGGCGCTTCGCTCGAATTGCAGATGCCGTTCTGGTTCCTGCCCAAGGAAGTGGGTCTGAAGGGCGCGGTCTATGCCGACGCCGGCGGTCTCTACGACTACCAGGGACCGACGACCTGGGCGCTCACCGGCGAAACGACGACGACGAAGAACTCGACCTGTACGCCGTCGACCGTCAACCCGGCCACGCCTGGAACTTGTACCGGATTGGTGTATGACGACAGCAAGGTCATCCGCTCGTCGGTGGGTATCGGTCTGATCTGGCAGTCTCCGTTTGGACCGCTGCGCTTCGACTACGCAGTGCCGCTCACCAAGGGCGCGTATGACCGCGTGCAGCAGTTCCGGTTCGGCGGCGGTACGTCGTTCTAAGCTGATCTCCGGCCGGACCTCGACGGGGTGGAATGGCGCAGCCGTCCTTCTTCAAGAAGCCGCCTGCGTCGGCGCTGGCCGATATCGCCACGCTGACGAAGGCGCAGCTGGTCGACCCGGCCCGGGCCGGCCACATGATCACGGGCCTGGCTTCGCTCGACGAAGCCGGCCCGATGCACCTGACGTTCTTCGACAACCTCAAATATGTCGACCAGCTCAAGGCGACCAAGGCCGGCGCGTGCCTCGTCAGCCCGCGCTTCGAGGCGCAGGTACCGGCGCACGTCGCCGCGCTGCGCGTGGCGCAGCCGTTCCGTGCCTTCGTCAGGATCGCCCGGGAATGGCACGGTGACGCGCTGAGGCCGCAATCCTCGGTCGGCAATGACGGCATCGCGCCGTCGGCGATCATCGATCCAACGGCGCGTCTGGAGGACGGCGTCGTGGTCGATCCACTGGCCGTCATCGGCCCTGAGGTCGAAATCGGCAGCGGCACCGTGATCGGCGTCGGCGCGGTGATCGGCCCTGGCGTCAAGATCGGCCGGGACTGCGACGTCGGCGCCCGTACGGCCATCCAGTGCGCCCTGATCGGCAACAACGTGCTGATTCACCCTGGCTGCTCGATCGGCCAGGACGGCTACGGGTTCGTCTTTTTCGGTCCCGAGGGCCACCTCAAGGTGCCGCAGACGGGACGGGTGCTGATCCAGAACGACGTTGAGGTCGGGGCTGGCACCACCATCGATCGGGGGTCCTTGCGTGACACCGTGATCGGGGAGGGCACCAAAATCGACAACCAGGTCCAGATCGGCCACAATGTGACCATCGGCCGGAACTGCCTGCTGGCGGCTCAGATCGGCCTCGCCGGCAGCCTGACGATCGGCGACAACGTGGCGCTGGGAGCGAAGGTTGGCATCAACAATCACCTCAAGATCGGCGATGGGGCTCAGGTCACCGCGATGAGCGGCGTCAAGGACGACATCCCGGCAGGCGGACGTTGGGGCGGCTTTTTTGCCAAGCCGACCAAGCAGTGGTTCAAGGAGATCATCGCAGTGGAGCGTCTGGTGCGCGACAGCAAGGCCGATGGGAAGGACGAGGGACAGGAGTAATGGAGGAAGCACCGGTCAGGTTCGAGCTCGTGGACATCAACGCGATTCTGCGCACGCTGCCGCACCGCTTCCCGATGCTGTTGATCGACCGGGTGATCAACATCCGCAGCGACTATAGCGGCATCGGCATCAAGAACGTCACCTTCAACGAGCCGGCCTTCCAGGGGCATTTCCCCGAACGGCCGGTCTATCCCGGTGTGATGATGATCGAGGCGATGGCGCAGACCGCGGGGGTGATCGGCATCACATCGGTCGATGGCACGGAGAAGCCGCGGGCGGTGTATTTCCTCACCATCGACAAGTGCAAATTTCGCAAGCCCGTGCTGCCTGGTGACACCATCGAGTACCACATGCGCTCGATCGGTCGCCGCAAGGCGATGTGGTGGTTTCACGGCGATGCCAAGGTCAACGGCCAGGTCGTCGCCGAAGCCGACGTCGGCGCGATGCTGACGGACTGAGGCGAGTTTCTCGTCGCTTCAATCTACGTCGTCGTTCCGGGATGTGTGAGAAGTGCGCAGGCCCGGAATCCATAACGCCGACCGCCGTTATGGATTATAGCTCGCGACTTCGTCGCGCCCCGGAATGACGGACCATGGACGATGGCTTCCAGCGTGAAACAAGCCGAGATGATACGTCACTGGACAGATCGCGCAAAGTCGCGCTAACCACCGGAAAACCGAGCGACTTCAACGGATAGCCAGACCTTCTTAATGAGCAAGATTGATCCCACCGCGCGCGTGGAAGACGGCGCCGTGATCGGCGAGGGCACCGAGATCGGGCCCTTCTGCATCATCGGCCCGAACGTCGTGATCGGCAAAAATTGCAAGTTGATCGGGCATGTGCACATCACGGCGCAGACGACGATCGGCGACGATTGCACCATCTACCCGTTCGCCTCGCTCGGCACGCCGCCGCAGTCGCTCAGCTATCGCGGCGAGCTGACGAAGCTACGGATCGGTTCAGGCTGCACCATCCGCGAATCCGTGACCATGAATGCCGGCACCGTCGCGGGCGGCGGCATCACGGAGGTCGGCGAACGCGGCTATTTCATGAATTGCAGCCACGTCGGGCACGACTGCCATGTCGGCAACGACGTGATCTTCGCGACCTCGGCGACGCTCGGGGGGCACTGTGAGATCGGCGACTTCGTCTTCATCGGTGGCTTGTCCGCGGTGCACCAGTTCACCCGCATCGGTCCGCAGGTGATGGTCGGCGGCGTTTGTGGCGTGCGTGACGACATCATCCCGTTCGGGCTCGTCAACGGCCAGTATGCGGTGCTCGAAGGTCTCAACATCATCGGCATGAAGCGGCGCAAGTTCACCAAGCAGCGGCTCGCGAGCGTGCGCGCGTTCTATCAAAAGCTGTTCCACGGCCCCGGGATTTTCGCCGAGCGGCTCGCTGCGGTGCAACCGCTTGCGGCTGAGGATCCCGCGATCGCCGAAATCCTCGACTTCATCGGCAAGGGCAAGCATCGCCCGCTCTGCCTTCCCGCGATCGGGCAGTAGTCACGGGGATGGCCGCGAGCATGACATCGGCGGCGCCAGAGATTTCGTCACCGGTCGGCGTCATCGCCGGCGGCGGCGCCATGCCGTTTGCGGTCGCGGAGTCGCTCGCCGCACGTGGCATCGCGCCGGTGCTGTTTCCGCTGCGCGGCGCCTGCGATCCGGTTCAGGTGGAAAAGTTCCGACATCGCTGGATCTCGGTCGGCCAGCTCGGCCGCGCCATGCGACTGTTTCGAGAGGAGGGCTGCCGCGACCTGATCTTCATCGGCACCTTGATGCGGCCGTCCCTGTCGGAAGTGCGCTTCGATCTCAAAACGCTCCGGCTTCTCGGGCACGTCGTCCGCGCGTTTCGCGGCGGTGACGACCATCTGCTCTCCGGCGTTGGCCGCATGCTCGAGCAGGACGGCTTTCGCATGGTCGGGATCAAGGACGTCGCGCCCGATCTGTTGATGCCCGAGGGCTGCATTACCCGCGCCTGGCCGGCCGACAACGCCAGGAGCGACATCGAGCGCGGCCGCGCGGTGCTGGCTGCGCTGAGCCCGTTCGACATCGGACAGGCCGTCGTCGTGATCGACGGCCATGTGGTCGCTGTCGAGGATATCGAGGGCACCGACGGGTTGCTCCAGCGCGTGGCGCGGCTGCGCAGCGAGGGCCGCATCCGCGCGGCGCGCGGCCGCGGCGTGCTGGTCAAGGCACCGAAGAGCGGGCAGGATTTGCGCTTCGATCTGCCGACGATCGGCCCGCGAACCGTTGAAGGTGCCGCCAGCGCTGGCCTTTCCGGCATCGCCGTGATCGCGAGCAACACCATCGCTGCCGAGCCGCAGGCGATGATCGAGCGCGCCGACGCCAACTATCTCTTCGTCATCGGCCTGCACGCGTGATGCCGGGGCGCGATCCAAAGCGGAAGATCTTTCTGATCGCCACGGAGGAATCCGGCGACCGGCTTGGGTCTGCGCTGATGAAGGTGCTGCGCCAGCGGCTCGGCGATGGCGTGCAGTTCGTAGGCGTCGGCGGCCGCACCATGGCACGCGAGGGGCTGGTCTCGCTCTTTCCGATCGAGGAGCTGTCGATCGTCGGCTTTGCCGCCGTCGTGCAACAACTGCCCAAAATCCTGCGGCTGATCCGCGCGACCGCGGATGCGGTGATCGAAGCCGCGCCCGACGCGCTCGTCATCATTGACAGTCCCGACTTCACCCATCGCGTTGCCCGCCGCGTCCGCGCGCGGGGTCCGACGATCCCGATCGTCGACTACGTCTCGCCCTCGGTCTGGGCCTGGCGGCCGGGCAGGGCGCGGGCCATGCTGTCCTATGTCGATCACGTGCTCGGCCTGCTGCCGTTCGAGCCCGAGGAATACCGTAAGCTGCGCGGCCCGCCGTGCAGCTATGTCGGCCATCCCCTGATCGAGCAATTGTTGTCGCTGCGGCCGAACGCGGAGGAGCAGAAGCGCCGCGACGGCGAGCCGCCGGTCCTGCTGGTCTTGCCCGGCAGCCGCCGCAGCGAGATCAGGCATCATCTCGACGTGTTCGGCGCGGCGCTCGGCCGGTTGCGGGCTGGCGGCCAGCAATTCGAATTGGTGCTGCCGACCATGTCGCATCTCGAAGCAACGGTGCGTGAGGGCATCGCGAGCTGGCCGGTCAAGCCGCAGATCGTGGTCGGCGAAGCCGAGCGGCGCGCCGCGTTCCGGATCGCGCGCGCAGCGCTGGCGAAATCCGGCACGGTGACGCTCGAGCTTGCGCTATCGGGCATTCCCATGGTGACGGCCTACCGCGTCGGCGCGGTCGAGGCCTTCATCCTGCGCCGCGCCATCCGCGTCTCCTCGGTGATCCTCGCCAATCTCGTGATCGGCCGGGAGGTGATCCCTGAATTCTTGCAGGAGGACTGCACGCCGGAAAAGCTCGCGAAGGCGCTGACCGAGGTGCTGACGGACTCTCCGTTGCGGAAACAGCAGGTCGAGGCTTTCGCCCAGCTCGATCAGATCATGTCGACCGGCAACAAGTCACCCAGCGTACTCGCGGCCGACATTGTGCTGACGACGATGCGCGGGGGCAAGCGAGGGGGTAGCAAAACGTAGCCAACATTGCGATTTCGCGCGCACGGGGCGGGTAAAAGGGGCCCCATCCCTCGCTCTTTCGTCGTGAGGATCATTGGCGAGGGCAGCAAAGCTCAGGCGACATCTGCGGGGGCGCCGCCTGTTTCCTCTGCGGCCAGCTTATCGAGATCGATGATTTCCGGATCGTTCTGATGCGGATTCTCTTGCGTGCCTCCGCTGCCATGAACCTGGATGAGCGTCTGCACACGCCGGGCGCTCAGATAATCCACGAGCTGATGACGCAAGGCGACCGGCAACAGCGCTTTTGGCAGTCCCACGAGCGTGAACGCCGAAACCTTGCGCACCTCCTCGCCCTCGCGCCAAAGTAGCGGGGTCAGCGTGTAGATCATTTTTCTCTCTACCTCCGGCTGACCATGATCCGGTTCGCCCGGCGCGCCGAGTGCAATGTTTGCATTACCGGCTCGCGTGCGTACCGCTATCGACCGAAGCTCCCAGCAAATGAGATCGGTGGCGGAGAGAAGCTCGCGGCGCATCTCATCCACGCTGGTCGAAAACCTTGTCGCTTCGGGCGGTATTGCCACCCCTTTTGTGGCAGCCTGCGCGAGGGCAATGGCGCTCGAGTCAAATCGCGGCACGGCCTGTTCGATGGCCGCTGCCAGAGCCAGGATATGATCCGCCATTTTGTTGCGGTCGCGCTGCAATAGGGCTTCGGCCAATGCGCGTTCGGTCGAGACGATTTGCTCGTCGAGTTCTGTGAGTTCGGCACGCTGACGACTGGCCCGATCCTCGACAGAGCGCATATTGGCATCTGCTCGATCGAGCTGGCCATTCGTGGCGCCGGCGACCGCCAACCGCCGGGCTGCGGCACGCTGTTCCTCGAGCATCTTTTCAGTGATGCTCAATCGCTCAGCCAACTTCTGCCGCGTCGCTCGTTTCCGCTTCAACGCACTTTCGAAGCTCTCGACCGGACCGAGCTCACGCAAAAAAAATGCCATGACAACATCCTCGCGAGTCGCGATTAGCCGCCGAATCAGACTGCTCTATTATAACCGCAAAATCGATTTGGCATTTGCGGCTTCACTGGACCCCGGTCAGGCGCCTGTTGAAAGAGTCGGTTACGATCGCCGATCGTCGAATATACCAATTGCGGGATGACGGCACCCGCGATTTCCCGTTGCGGACTGATGCCCGGATTTAAGACGAGAACAGCAGCGCGCTCGGCGCAGGCCTCTTCCGTTCTTGGTTTAAGGGAATGCCCACAAAAATCCCGCCGGGCTATGATGGCCGGGCGGGATTTGTCAGTCCTGCAATTGTGGACGTGACCTTACTTCCGCTGATCGATCGCCACGTAGTCGCGGCGGGTGAGGCCGGTGTAGAGCTGGCGTGGGCGGCCGATTTTCTGCTGCGGGTCCTCGATCATCTCGCTCCACTGGCTGATCCAGCCGACGGTGCGGGCGACCGCGAACAGCACGGTGAACATCGAGACCGGGAAGCCCATCGCCTTCAGTGTGATGCCCGAATAGAAGTCGACGTTCGGGTAGAGCTTGCGATCGATGAAGTACTGATCGCTGAGCGCGATCTTCTCCAGCTCCAGCGCCACCTTCAGCATCGGATCGTCACCATGGCCGGTCTCCTTGAGCACGGCGTGACACATCTTCTGCATGATCTTGGCGCGCGGATCGTAGTTCTTGTAGACGCGGTGGCCAAAGCCCATCAGGCGGACTTCGCTGTTCTTGTCCTTCACCTTGGCGATGAACTCGGGAATCTTGTCGACCGTGCCGATCTCGGCGAGCATGGCAAGCGCGGCTTCGTTGGCGCCGCCATGGGCCGGACCCCAGAGGCAGGCGATGCCCGCTGCGATGCAGGCGAACGGATTGGCGCCGGAGGAGCCGGCGATACGCACCGTGGAAGTCGAGGCGTTCTGCTCATGGTCGGCGTGCAGGATGAAGATCTTCTCCAGCGCGTCCGCGAGCACCGGATTGACCTTGTACTCCTCGCACGGCACGGCGAAGCACATGTTCAGGAAGTTCTCGGCGAACTTCAGCGAGTTCTTCGGATACACGAACGGCTGGCCGACCGAATATTTGTAGGCCATGGCGGCGAGCGTCGGGATCTTCGCGATCATCCGCATCGACGCGATCATGCGCTGCTTCGGATCGTTGATGTCCGTGGAGTCGTGATAGAACGCGGCGAGCGCGCCGACGGAGGCCACCATCACCGCCATCGGATGGGCGTCGCGGCGGAAGCCCTGGAAGAAGCGGGCCATCTGCTCGTGCACCATCGTGTGGTGCGTGACTCGGTAGTCGAAATCCTTCTTCTGGGCCGCGGTCGGCAGATCCCCGTAGAGCAGGAGGTAGCAGGTCTCCAGGAAGTCGCCGTGCTCGGCGAGTTGCTCGATCGGATAGCCGCGGTATTCCAACACGCCGGCGTCGCCGTCGATATAGGTGATCTTGGACTGGCAGCTCGCGGTCGAGGTAAAGCCCGGATCGTACGTGAAGAGGCCCGATTGTCCGTATAGCTTGCCGATATCGACGACGTCAGGCCCGACGCTGCCGCTCAGGATCGGGAGATCGTAGTTCTTGTTTCCGACCGTCAGCGTTGCTGTTTTTGTGGATTTTGCGTCCATCGTAAGTCCCCGATGAATTGTGAAACGGGCCGGACCTGATCGTCCCCCATCAGATGGCGGGGCAAGCCGGATATTCCAGAAGGTACGGGTGAGATGGGTATATTATTGCTGTGTGCGCTGCAAGATGGGCACCGCACAGGACTTACGTCGTAGACTGATCCTTCAGGCGGCCCAGGCTTTCCTGGCGTCCCAGAACGTCCAAAACCTCGAAAATACCGGGCGAGGTGGACCGTCCCGTCAGCGCCGCCCGCAGCGGCTGGGCGACCGCGCCGAGCTTGAGACTATTTTCCTCGGCAAAAGCGCGCAGCGCGGCTTCCGCGGTGACCGCGCTCCAGCTCTCGACATTCTCCAGCGCGGAATGAAGCCGGCCGATCAGCGCCCGGTTCTCCGGCGTCAGCAGGGCTGCCGCCTTGGGATCGAGCTCCAGCGGTCGGTCCGCGAAGATGAAATAGGCGCCGTCGATCAGCTCGATCAGCGTCTTGGCGCGCTCCTTCAGGCTCGGCATGGCCTTCAGGAGCTGCGCGCGCGTGGCATCGTTCAGCTTGGCCTTGAGCTCGGCCTTCCCCGGGACGTAATCGAGTACGTCCTCGAACATCTTCACGAGCGATTGATCGTCCGCGTTACGAATGTAGTGGCCGTTGAGGTTCTCGAGCTTGGCAAAGTCGAAACGCGCGGCGGCGCGGCCGACGCTGGCGAGGTCGAACGCGGCGATCATCTCCTCGGTCGAGAAGATCTCCTGGTCGCCATGGCTCCAGCCGAGGCGAACGAGGTAATTGCGTAGCGCGGCCGGCAGATAGCCCATGGCGCGGTAGGCATCGACGCCGAGCGCACCGTGACGCTTGGAAAGTTTTGAGCCATCCGGGCCATGGATCAGCGGGATGTGTGACATGCTCGGCAACGCCCAGCCCATCGCGTCGTAGATCTGCTTCTGGCGCGCGGCGTTGATGAGGTGATCATCTCCGCGGATCACATGGGTGACGCCCATGTCGTGGTCGTCGACCACCACCGCGAGCATGTAGGTCGGCGTACCATCGCCGCGGAGCAGGACGAGGTCGTCGAGGTTCTCGTTCTGCCAGACCACGCGACCCTGCACCTGGTCCTCGATCACGGTCTCGCCGGTCTGCGGTGCGCGCAGCCGGATCGTCGGCTTGACGTTCGCGGGCGCGGTTGCCGGATCGCGGTCGCGCCACATGCCGTCATAGAGGCGGGTGCGGCCCTCCGCGCGCGCCCTCTCTCGCATCGCGGCGAGCTCGTCGGCGGTGGCGTAGCAGTGATAGGCCTTGCCGTCGGCGAGCAGCTGTTCGGCCACCTCGCGGTGGCGGGCGGCGCGGCTGAACTGGTAGATCACCTCGCCATCCCAACCGAGCTCCAGCCATTTCAGTCCGTCGAGGATGGCGCCGATCGCCGCCTCGGTTGAGCGTTCGCGGTCGGTATCCTCGATCCGGAGCAGCATCTTGCCGCCGTGCTTCTTCGCAAAGAGCCAGTTGAACAGAGCCGTGCGGGCGCCCCCGATATGGAGGAAGCCGGTCGGCGAGGGGGCGAAGCGCGTGACGACGGAATCGGTCATGTGTGGAACGGCCTATGCATTGGAGGCGGTGGTGTATAGCAGGAACGGTGCATAACTAAAGCCTGCCGGCGGACCGCATCGGACCGGGCTGAGGGCTTGGCTCGGCCTCCCGAAACTGGCAGAAGGACCGCTGATTTCCCGACAGGATTTTCGGAATGACGACAGAACCGGTGGCAACTGAGGCGGGGCGCGATTTCATTCGTGACATTGTCCAGGCCGATCTCGATGCGGCCAGGTACAAGGAGGTCGTGACCCGGTTCCCGCCGGAGCCGAACGGCTACTTGCACATCGGCCATGCCAAGTCGATTGCGCTCAATTTCGGCATCGCCGAGGAATTTCGCGGCCGCTGCCACTTGCGCTTCGACGACACCAATCCGGTCAAGGAAGAGCAGGAATATATCGACTCCATCCAGGCCGACGTGCACTGGCTCGGCTTCGACTGGGGCAACAACCTGTTCTATGCCTCGGACTATTTTGACCGCCTCTACGAATGGGCGGAGAAGCTGATCCGCGACGGGCTCGCCTATGTCGACGACCAGACCCAGGATGAGATCCGGCTTACCCGCGGCACGCTGACCGAGCCCGGCAAGAATTCGCCGTTCCGCGACCGCTCGGTGGATGAGAACCTCGATCTGTTCCGCCGCATGAAGGCCGGCGAATTCCCGAACGGAGCGCGCGTGTTGCGGGCCAAGATCGACATGGCCTCGCCGAACATCAACCTGCGCGATCCCGTGATGTACCGCATCCTGCATGCGCATCATCCGCGCACAGGTGACAAGTGGTGCATTTATCCGAGCTACGACTATGCGCACGGCCAGTCGGATGCAATCGAGAGCATCACCCATTCGATCTGCACGCTGGAGTTCGAGGACCACCGTCCGCTCTACGACTGGTTCATCGAGAAGCTGCCGGTGCCCTCCGAGCCGCACCAGTACGAGTTCGCGCGGCTGAACCTGACCTACACGGTCCTGTCGAAACGCGTGCTGACCCAGCTCGTGCGCGACGGTCATGTCGCGGGCTGGGACGATCCGCGCATGCCGACCATGGCGGGCCTGCGCCGCCGCGGCGTGCCGCCGGCCGCACTTCGCGAATTCGTCAAGCGCATCGGTGTGGCGAAAGCCAACAGCGTGGTCGACGTCGGCATGCTCGAATTCTGCATTCGCGAGGAGTTGAACCGCACGGCGCAGCGGCGCATGGCGGTGCTGCGACCGCTGAAGGTCGTGATCGAGAACTATCCGGAAGGGCAGGTCGAGGAGCTCGAGGCGATCAACCATCCGGACGATCCGTCGGCCGGCACGCGCAAGATCGCGTTCTCCCGGGAGATCTATATCGAGCGCGACGACTTCATGGAAAACCCGCCGAAGAAGTTCTTCCGCCTGTCGCCGGGCAACGAGGTGCGGCTGCGCTATGCCTATTTCATCAAGTGCACCGGCGTGATCAAGAACGATGCCGGCGAGGTGGTCGAGCTTCGCTGTACCTATGATCCGCTGACCAAGGGCGGCAACGCGCCTGACGGCCGCAAGGTCAAGGCGACCATGCACTGGCTGCCGGCGGCGCAGTCCGTGCCCGCCGAGATCCGCGTCTACAACCAGCTCTTCTCGAACCCGAGCCCGAACGCTGCCAATTTTGTCGCCGATCTCAACCCGCAGTCGCTGGAGATCCTTCCCGATGCGCGGATCGAGGTATCGGTTGCCGAGAGCAATGCGACCGAGCCGATGCAGTTCGAGCGGCAGGGCTACTTCGTGCGCGACAAGGATTCGACGCCGGGCAAGCCGGTGTTTTCGCGGACGATCGGATTGCGCGACACCTTTGCCAAGGAAGTCGCCAAGAGCTGAGAAAGGCCTGATGAGAGCTGAGTGGTCGCATGCAAGAAGAAGCCGACACCATCGTTTCCGCCATCATCGCGAAATGGTCCGCCGGCTTCGCAAGGCTAGATGCTACCGCGCTGTCGTCGCTCTACTCCAAGAGTGCCTTCTTTCTGGGCTCGAATCCAACGCTCTATCGCGGCAGAGAGGGCGTGGCGGCCTATTTCGACGGCCTGCCGCGGTGGCGGGCGCCGCGTGTCACGTTTTCGGACATTGCGTCGGCCCATGTCGCGCCTGACGTGATCAACATGGCCGGCATTGCCTCGTTCGATTTGGGCGAGGAAATTCCGCCGTTGTCAGTCAAGATCACGTGGGTTCTCGTCCGCGAGGACGGCGACTGGAAAATCGCGAGCCACCATGTGTCGTCGCGAACGCCGCTGATCCAGCAATAGCGCCGTCACATTTGGTCGTCATTCCGGGCTCGCGACTTCGTCGCGCCCCGGAATGACGGGGGAAGTGAACGGAAAGGTTGCCCACGCGTTGTGTGGGATCAACAAGGATTCGCCATCATGCAAAACATCGCAGAGCACATGGAAGTGATCGGCGCCGACGGCGTTCATATCGGCACCGTCGACCGCGTCGAGGGCAACCGCATCAAGCTGACCAGGAAGGATAGCGGCGAGGGCAGCCACAAGGGCCATCATCATTTCATCGACAAGGGCCTGGTTGCCGATGTCGAGGGCAACAAGGTGCGGCTCTCCGCCAAGGCGGCGGTGGCCGTAACGATGGAAGAGGAAAAGTAGCCGCCCTTCGGCTGGTTCCCTTTCCGTTCCGCTATTCGCGTCCCTGCACCTTCCGGTAGCCTCCGCACCCGTCGCGTATCGTAAGGTGCAGGAATGGCGGAGCCTTCCCGGCCACACCGCTCTCAGGGGATCGCCGGGACATGGCCAGCGGGCCGTGCCGCTTCGGCCGGCGGGCTTGTGCCGGCAGGCTTTGGCGCGTTGGTCGTCGTTGGCCGGGACGTTGCGCGGATGGGCCAAGGCGGAAGCTGGCGCCGGTCGGCTGCTGCCGTGGGTGCCCGTGGCCTTCGGTGCCGGGATTGCCCTCTATTTTGCGCCGACCACGAACCCGTGCTCGCGGTCGCCGCGATCACGGCGCTGGTGCTCATGGCGGGTGCCGTGCTGCTGCGGCGGAGCCGGTTGTTCGCACCCGCCATCATGATCGCAGCGATCGCCGCGGGCTTTGCTACGGCGACCTGGAAGACCGCGCGCATCGCGCACACCGTGCTGGCCAAGCCACTCTATTCGGTGGCGCTGTCCGGCTTCGTCGAGACGCGCGATATCCGCGAGCGCACCGACCGTTTCGTGCTGCGGGTGACTGCGATGGAGGCGCCGCGCGGCGACATCCAGCTCGAGCGTGTGCGGCTGTCGGTGCGCAAGGGCACAGCGCCCGAGGTCGGCAGCTTCGTGCAACTCAAGGCGCGGCTGATGCCGCCGCTCGCGCCGCTGCGTCCCGGCAGCTACGATTTCTCCCGCGACATGTTCTTTCAGGGCATCGGCGCTTCCGGCTTTGCGATGGGCGCGATCACGGTCGCCGCTCCACCGGAAGCCGGAGGTTGGCGGCTGCGCTATGCCGCCACCATGCAAGGCCTGCGGGATGCGATCGACGCGCGCATCCGCGCCACGCTCGACGGCGACAATCGCGCGATTGCCACCGCGTTGCTCACCGGGCGGCGCGACGCAATCACCGAGCCCGTCAACGATGCGATGTTCATCTCCGGCCTCGGGCACGTGCTGTCGATCTCCGGCTATCACATGGCGGTCGTCGCCGGCGTCGTGTTCTTTGCGGTACGCGCGCTGCTGGCGCTGATCCCGGGATTTGCAGTGGGCTATCCGATCAAAAAATGGTCCGCTGCGGCAGCACTGGTGGCTGCCGCGTTCTACCTGCTGCTGTCCGGCGCGGAGGTCGCAACACAAAGATCGTTCTTCATGACGGCGGTGGTGCTGATCGCGGTGATGGTCGATCGTCGCGCCATCACTTTCCGCACGCTCGCGGTGGCCGCGATGATCGTGCTCGCTGTCGCGCCGGAGGCGTTGGTGCATCCGAGCTTCCAGATGTCGTTCGCGGCGACGCTTGGTCTCGTCGGGCTGGTGCAGATCGGCATGCCGAACCTGTTGGCCTCGCCCGATCACTCCGTCACTGCGCGCATCGCGCTGTGAGGCGGCCGCGAGCTCGTCATGCTGCTGATGGCCTCGCTGATCGCGGGGCTCGCGACGACGCCCTATGCCGCCTTCCATTTTCATCGCGTCACGCCCTACGGCGTGCTCGCCAATCTCGCGGCGATGCCGGTGGTCTCGGCGCTGGTGATGCCGGCCGGACTTTTGGGGCTGATCGCAGCGCCGTTCGGGCTTGATGGCGTATTCTGGTGGCTGATGGGGATCGGCATCGACTGGATGGTCGTTGTGACGCGCTGGGTCGCGGCGTTGCCTGGCGCCGTCGGCCGCATCACCGCCTTCGGGACCGGCCCGTTGACTGCCGCCAGCATTGGTCTCGTTTGATGGGCCTGTTGCGCACGCCGCTGCGCTGGGTGGGCGCCGTCGTGCTGACGCTCGCAATCGGTTGGGCGCTGCACGTGCGCCAGCCCGACATCCTGATCGCAGGCGACGGCCACAGCATCGCGGTGCGCGGCAAGGGCGGCCAACTGCACCTGATCCGAACCGGCAAGGACAATTTTCTTCTCAAGGAGTGGCTTGCATCTGATGCTGATCCGCGCGGCGCGACTGATGCGTCGCTCGCCGATGGCGTCTCATGCGACGAAGGCGGTTGCGTGACGCCGCTCGCCGATGGTCGCCTGGTCGCGCTCTCGTTGCGTATCGACGCGCTGGCGGACGATTGCAGCCGCGCCGCGCTGGTGGTGACGGCGAAGCCTGCAGCAGCCGGTTGCGCGGCGATGGTCGTGGATCGCGAGCGTCTGAAGACGCAGGGCGCACTCGCGCTATCGCGCGATGGCGACGGTTTCACGCTGCAAACGGTGAAAGCAAGGAGCGCAAACCGCCCCTGGTCGCCGGCCGGGGCCGGCGATAGCGATTTCGAGCTCAGCCTCGCACCGCGGCCGGCTACTCCACGCAGCAAGGATGCTACGCCATCGGAGGCCGACCTGCAGGCCGAGGATTGAAAGACGCGTCAGCCGATCGGCAGGCGTGTCGTGGGCGTCGTGGTCGTGTGCTGCTCGACGGCGGGCTGCTCTGTCTTCTCGCCGAGCGGCTGCGTCACCGGCAATTGCAGAACCGTGGCACGCTGTCCCTCGACGAGCTGCGTTACCAGCACGTAGTTGCCGTCGGGGAATTCGATCGCATCATGATGACGATCGGGAATGTGCGGATCGACCTTACCGAACTTGCCGACGCGGGAATTGACGGTGCGCGTCCAGATCCAGCGATTGTCGTAGCGGACGTTGTCGGCGAAGGCGAGCTCGGTGCCTGGCAGGAGGCAGACGGCAACCGAGAGATCACGCTCCGACGCAAATCCACGCGTCGAGGTGCCGCGGAAGGTTGTCGTGACGATCGTCTCGCCGACTTGAGCGGGGCGGGTCGCAACGGCATGTAGGCTGTAGTCACACATCGGAGTGCTCCTCATGCGAGATAGCAGGTCCGCGCCCCCCCGGAGGCGCAGGCCTCTACCAGAGTTGGAAGCCTACGAGTGTATCGCGTTTGTGGGCAAATCTGCGGCCCGTCTGCGCATCGCCCGATCACATTATCTTTCCCGGCAAACGAGGAACAAAGCCTCTCGCCGAGACTCTATCTTGGTTCACATCATTCACTCACGCGAGCTTCCATCAGCGCCGGCAGCGGAGTACCCTGAAGAGGGCCAGCTCGCCTGCGGCGCAGGTGCGATCGCATTGTTGGAATTGCGGAATGGCGCGCTGGTTGCCGCCGCGTGCTCTGCCTTTCGGGCGGCGTGGCCTTTCGGGCGGCGTGGTGTTGCGCTGCATCGCTCGCAGGTGCCGATCCCGCGATCAAGGCTGCCGAGATCACGCCTAAAATCACCTGCCGCATGGGTTTTGTCCTCTGCAGCCCGCACAGCGCATTCGCGCCTGCCATGCTTGAGGATTAGCTCTGTGCAGGTGTAGGGATAATCACAGTGGAAGCGACAACGCTATTTTGCTGGAGCGGACGATCCGTCCGCCCGTATCGCCGTGCGATGGCTGGCAATCTGCCGGGCAATCGGTACTTTCTGCTGGGCAATCAGTACTTCCGATACAGCCCGATCAGCTTGCCCTGAATCTTCACCCGGTTCGGCGGCAGGATGCGCACCTCATAGGCGGTGTTGGCGGGCTCCAGCGCGATCGACGCGCCGCGCCGGCGGAAACGCTTGAGCGTCGCTTCCTCGTCGTCGATCAGCGCCACCACGATGTCGCCGGTGTCAGCGGTCTCGTTGCGCTGGATCAGCGCCATGTCGCCATCCAGGATGCCGGCATCGACCATCGAATCGCCGCGCACTTCGAGCGCATAGTGCTCGCCCGAGCCGAGCATGTCCGGAGGCACGCTGATGGTGTGGCTGCGGGTCTGCAACGCCTCGATCGGCGTGCCGGCCGCGATCCGTCCCATCACGGGCACGGCGACCGGACGCTCGCCGTCGTCGACAGACGCGCTGGCGCTCCGCACCTTGCCGAGATTGCCTTCGATGACGCTCGGCGTGAAGCCGCGGCGGCCGGCGCCTGCGGCTTGAAGCTCGGGCAGCTTGATGACCTCGATGGCGCGCGCGCGGTTAGGCAGGCGACGGATGAAGCCGCGCTCTTCCAGCGCGGTGATCAGGCGGTGAATGCCGGACTTCGAGCGCAGATCGAGCGCGTCCTTCATCTCATCGAAGGAGGGCGGCACACCGCTTTCCTTGAGGCGCTCACTGATGAACCGCAGAAGCTCGTATTGTTTGCGCGTTAACATCTCGACCAAATCCCCCGGTTGATGTCGTTCGATTCCGAGACGCCAGATTCAGCAGAAGCCGCTAGATGCTCGAAACAAATCATGAACGGACACTATATGTTCGATATGTGTTCCGCAACCACTTAATTTTGTGTGAACGCGGCGAAGTTCGCATCACGCGCGAATCAGATTGCACTCACAAGGGCAGCCGCAACACCTCGCAAGGCGTGCCTGCTTCGGCCTTTGGCGCGAACGGCGCGCGCACGAGAAGTGCTTGTGCGGTAGCAAGATTCGCAAGCAGCGAGGAGTCCTGGTGGTTGACGGGAACGGCCACCAGCGTGCCGTCCTCGCGCTCCTCGAGCCGTGCGCGCAAATAGTCCTCGCGGACGTCGTTGGGCCCGACGTCGCGCCCGAGCACGGCGCGCTCGCGGCGGTGATGAACGCGCGAGCGGCCAGCAAGCGCGCGAATCAACGGCACCATGAACAGGAAGCCGCAGACATAGGACGAGACCGGATTGCCGGGCAGGCCGATCACCCGCATCGCGCCGAGATGGCCGTGCATCATCGGCTTGCCCGGCCGCATCGCGATCTTCCAGAACGCCATCTCGAAGCCTTCGGCCTGGAGCGCTGGCCTGACCAGATCGTGGTCGCCGACCGACGCACCGCCGGTCGTGATGAGGATGTCGGCGCCGCTCTCGCGGGCCCGGCGGATCCCGGCGGTGGTCGCCGCAACCGTATCGGCGGCAATGCCGAGATCGACCGTTTCGGCGCCCTCGGCCCGCGCCAGCGCGTGCAGGGCGTAGCCGTTGGAGAAGACGATCTGGCCCGCGCCGGGCGTTGCGCCCGGCATCACCAACTCGTCGCCGGTCGCGAGAATCGCGACCCTCGGCCGGCGACGCACGGCAAGCTCCGGATGGTTCATGCCGGCGGCCAGTGAGAGGTCGCGTTCGGTGAGTCTGGCTCCCTGTCGCAGGAGCACGTCGCCCTCGAAGAAATCGACGCCAGCAGGACGGATGTGCCGTCCAGCGATCGCGGCCTCCTTGATCGTGACGCGCCTGCCGTTTGCGACCGTGTCCTCCTGGATTACCACCGCGTCCGCGCCATCGGGCACCACGCCGCCAGTGAAGATCCGCACGGCCTGGCCCGCGCCAACCGCTCCCGCAAATGGCCGGCCGGCCGCGACCTCGCCGATCACGGTGAGCTCTGCGTCCACCGTCGCCGCGTCGGCGGCGCGCACCGCATAGCCATCCATCGCCGACATCGCCTGCGGCGG
Organism: Bradyrhizobium sp. UFLA05-108; assembly: GCF_059803455.1. NCBI lineage: Bacteria > Pseudomonadati > Pseudomonadota > Alphaproteobacteria > Hyphomicrobiales > Nitrobacteraceae > Bradyrhizobium > Bradyrhizobium sp. UFLA05-108. The sequence goes on from NZ_JBANAZ010000020.1 coordinate 68,060, forward strand.
CTGCGTACGCCGCGCGGCGACATCGCGCGCCAGCACGCGATGGTAGGCCGCATCCAGCGCAACCATCTCCTCGGCCACCGGCTCTACGCCGGCAAGCACTGCGGCAAGCGCGTCGGACACCGGCATCAGGGCCACGGGCAAACTCCTGCTGAGCAAATCGAAGGACAGGTCGCGTTGCGTTCTAGCCGAGTGCAGGCTTCGAGGCAAAAGGGGGCGATCACGAAGGCGGAGATGAATTGTCCCTCCAGCACCGGAACGGCAGGGATGCCCTTTAGGACAATATCGCGCCTTTCCGCTTCCAGCTCAGAATTGCCGCGCGCCATCGCACGCAGGTGCGTCAGGAGACATCCGGGAGAACCCTGATGGCAGAGACTTCAAAGCTATCGGTTGAGAAAGCGCTCGAGAAGCTGCGCGGCGATGAGCCGCCGAAATCGAAGAGCGCAAAGCTGGACGAGGAGATCGAGGCGCTCAAGGAGAAGACGAGCCGCATGCGCGCGCAACGGCAGCGTCTCGATCGGCCTCAACCCAAGCGCAGTTGAATGCGCCTAGCGTGGACGCCGCGCGATCGTCTCGATGACGAGAAGGACCGGGATGACGGTGGCCAAGCATGCCACGGCGACAACCAGGCTCACGGCTAGCATCAGGTGGCTCCCGTTTCATTGTCCGGATCGACGTCGGGCGCCTTCAGGCTGTGATCCATCTCGGGCAGGGGGTCGCCCTGCGATTTGAGATCCGCCGCCTTGCTGACCAGCTTCGCGGACAGCTGCGAATTCGACGTTGACTTGGCGAACTTGAGAAGGATCGAGGCTTGCTTGTTGAAGTAAGACTTGCCCAACACGATCACGCATCCGTTGTAGAAAATCCCAACGGACATACGACTCCCGACGCGTTGATCCGTTCCGGGAACTCTGTCTAAAAATGCACAGAGTGAGTTGGTTCCACAATTTGCTGAAAAAGTTCCCCGTGATGGCCGGAACCGAACGCTGAGCGACCGCAGCAATGGGTGCTTAGAATCCCAGCGCCTTCAGCGCCTCGCCGACGTCGTGAGGCGACGTGACGTGAACCGCGGTCAGCCCTCGTGCCCGCGCGCCTTCGATGTTTTCGGAGAGATCGTCGAAGAACACGATTCGCCTCGCCGGCACGCCGATCGCGGCGACGACATGGTCGAAGGCTTCCGCATCGGGTTTGCGCAGGCCGATGCTGGAGGACAGGTACATCTCGCGGAAATGGCCGAGCACGTCGGCATACTCCTTCGAGAAATAGTCCACATGCGGCCGGTTGGTGTTGGAGAAGGCGTAGAGCGGCACGTGTTGTGCGGCGCGCGGCAGCAGGTTTGCGATGTCGGGCATCTCGCCCGCGAAGATCGCGTTCCACCCCTCCAGGAACTGCGCGTCGGAGATTTCGATCCCGAGCGAGCGGCGCAGCGAGTCGAAATAGACCTCGTCGCTGATCTTGCCCATCTCGTGCAGCCGATAGGCCTCATCGCGGACATAGCGCGTCACGATCGATTGCGGTTCGCAGCCGGCATGTCCCGCCCAGCAGGCGATCGCCTTGGAGAAATCGATGTCGAGCACGACGCGACCGAGGTCGAACAGGAGCGCATCCGCGCTGCCGGGAGAGAGGAGGGAGGTCATTGCATCCTTTCAGTAACGATAAGGCTCGATATCCAGCAGCGGAAACGCGCTGAACACGCTTGGTACGTTGGTGGCGGTCGCCGGATGCAGGCAGGATGCGTTCACCTCGGCAAACGAGGTGGCCCCCAGCAGCCCGAGACAGCGCAACACTTCGTCTTCGAGTAGCTCCAACATCCGTGTGATGCCGGATTCGCCGGCCGCGGCCAACGCCCAGCACTGCAGGCGCCCGATGCCGACGAGGTCCGCGCCCATGGCGAGCGCCTTGACGATATCGGTGCCGCGGCAGAATCCGCCGTCAACCATGATCTTCGCGCGTCCCTTCACGGCATCGACGATCTCCGGCAATACGTGCATGGCGCCGCGGCCATGATCAAGCTGGCGACCGCCATGGTTGGAGACGTAGATCCACTCGACGCCGTGATCGAGGGCGATGTGCGCGTCCTCTGCAGTCGCGATTCCCTTGATGATGAGCGGGATCTTGAACTTGTCCTTGATCAGCTTCACGGTCCGCCACTCCAGGCCCTTCTGGTAGTCGCCGCCGGTGGCGCGCAGCCGGCTCTCGCGAACATAGCGCTTGGCGATGTCGCGTTCGCGACGGCTGTAATGGGCGGTGTCGACCGTCAGGCAGAACGCGGCGTAGGTGCTTTTCACCGCGCGGGCGACGACATCCTCGACGAAGGCGTCATCGCCGCGGACATAGAGCTGGTAGAAGCGCAGCGCATCGGGAGCTGCTTCTGCGGTCTTCTCGAGGCCCGGATCCGACACCGAGCTCAGCATATGCGCTGCACCGAAGGCGCCGGCCCCGCGTGCAACGGAGGCTGCGCCGTGCGGATCGAAGATTTCGAGCGCGCCGACCGGCGCCAGTACGACCGGCAGGCGCATCTTGCGGCCGAACTGCTCGACGGAACCATCGACATTGCGCATGTCGCGCAGCACGCGCGGGCGGAAGGCGATCTCGTCCAGCGCCATGCGGTTGCGGCGCATCGTGGTCTCCGTCTCGGCGGCGCCGACGATATAGTCCCAGGCGTTCTGGTTGAGGTTGGAGCGCGCCTTGCGAATGAATTCGTGCAGGTTCTGGAACGGCTCGTCGCTGGCACCCAGTTCGACGTTTCGTTGGGGCCGGATACGGGGCGCGTCGTTCATTGTTATCCTCCCGAGAATTTGAAGCCTTATTCCATCGCCTAACCGGTTCGGCGCGCCAAAACCATCCCAAAATCGCATAGCTTGAACGCGCTGGCCGGACGGGTCGATTCCGCCCCCGGCGCGAACCGGCCGAGGAACGTTGCCAAAAGTTTAGGCTGGGACGAAGGGTTTTTTGCCGGATGCAAGCCAACGTGGCGGACCGGCCTTGAAGAAACCAGAATGGTATTGTGAGACACCGGCTGGATCGCCATTTGCATGGCGGCTCCCAACCGCCAGCGAAAAGGCCAATCGATCCATGCGGAAAACCCTGCTGTTCCCCCTCGGCGCGCTGACCGGCGCGTGTTTGACTCTGCTGGCAACCTCTCCGCAAGGCGGGCAATGGGTGGCGAGAGCGGCGGCGGGCGCGGACGATGCCTATTCGCAACTGAACCTGTTCGGCGAAGTTTTCGAGCGCGTCAAGGCGAGCTACGTCGAGAAGCCCGACAATTCCAAGCTGATCGAAGGTGCCATCAACGGCATGGTCACCTCGCTCGATCCGCATTCACGCTACATGAACGACAAGGCCTGGACCGAGATGCAGGAGACCACCTCCGGCGAGTTCGGCGGGCTCGGCATCGAGGTCACGATGGAGGAGGGCCTCGTCAAGGTCGTGGCGCCCATCGACGACACGCCGGCCTCCAAGGCCGGCCTCCTGTCCGGCGATCTCATCAGCAAGATCGATGGCGAGGCGGTGATGGGGATGACGCTCGAGCAGGCCGTCAACAAGATGAAGGGCCCGGTCGACACCAAGACCAAGCTCACCATCGTGCGCAAGGGCGCCGACGCGCCGCTCGACGTCGCGATCACGCGTGAGATCATCCATGTGCGCCCGGTCCGGTTCCACACCGAGGGCGGCGATATCGGCTATATCCGCCTCACCTCGTTCAACGAGCAGACCACCGACGGACTGCGCAAGGCGATTACGTCGATCTCCAAGGAGATTCCGCAGGAGAAGCTCGCAGGCTACGTCGTCGATCTCCGCAACAATCCGGGCGGGTTGCTCGACCAGGCGGTCTCGGTGTCGAGCGCCTTCCTCGCCCGCGGCGAGGTGGTGTCGACCCGCGGCCGGAACCCGGAAGAGACGCAGCGCTTTACCGCGCATGGTGGCGACCTCACCAAGGGCAAGCCGCTGGTGGTGCTGATCAATGGCGGTTCGGCTTCTGCGTCCGAGATCGTGGCCGGCGCGCTGCATGATCACAAGCGCGCCACACTGATCGGCACGCGATCGTTCGGCAAGGGCTCGGTGCAGACGATCATCCCGCTCGGCTCCGGCAGCGGCGCGTTGGCGCTGACCACCGCGCGCTACTACACGCCGTCGGGCCGCTCGATCCAGGCGCAGGGCATCGCGCCCGACATCGAGATCCTTCAGGACGTCCCGGCGGAGCTGAAGGGGCGTGTCGACACGATGGCCGAATCCCAAATGCGCGGCCATCTCTCCGCAGCCGACGGCAGCGAGCAGACCGGCTCGCAATCCTACGTGCCGCCGGAAGAGAAGGACGACAAGGCCTTGCATGCCGCCTTCGACTTCCTGCACGGCGTGACCGTGAATGCCGCGGCCGCGAAGCCGGCACAAAAGACGGCGGTGCCGAACTGAGGCCTTAGGCCGAGATGCGGTAGGGTGGGCAAAGGAGCGTCAGCGACGTGCCCACCGCTTCTGTATCCGCGGCGAGGCACGAGGTGGGCACGCTTCCGCCTTCGCTCTTCGAGCTACGGCGGACAAGTCGCTTTGCCCACCCTACGAATTACGATGCGAAGGCCTGGCGCCTAGCCCGCTTCGCGGCGGCGGCTTTCGTGGCCGGGCCTCTGGGCAAGCCGGCTGCGGTGGAGCGTAAACAGCTCCTGCACCTTGTCGACTGGCTTCGCGGCGCTGAACAGATAGCCCTGCATTTCACTGCAACCGAGCGAGCGGAGCAGGCGCTGCTGCTCCTCCGTCTCCACACCTTCCGCGGTCGTCGTCATGCGCCGCGCGGCGGCGAGATTGACCACGGCCTGCACGATGCTGGAGGAGCCGTCGGGGCCGGCGATGTCCTCGACGAAGCAGCGATCGATCTTGATCTTGTCGAACGGGAAGCGGTGCAGGTAGCTCAGTGACGAGTAGCCCGTGCCGAAATCGTCGAGCGCGATGCGTACGCCGATGGCGCGGAGCTGATGCAGGATGGCGAGCGCGGTGTCGTCGTCGCGGATCAGCACGGCCTCGGTGATCTCGAGCTCGAGCCGGCTCGCCGGCAGGTTGGAGGCGGCCAGCGCTGCCATGATCTTCAGCGCCAGCGTGCCGCTCTTGAACTGCACAGGCGAGACGTTGACCGCAAGGCGGATGTCGTCCGGCCAGGTCGCAGCATCCCGGCACGCCGTCGTGAGCACCCACTCGCCGATCTCGTTGATGAGGCCGGTGTCCTCCGCGATCGGGATGAACTCGGCGGGCGAGACCATGCCGCGCTCGGGATGGCGCCAGCGCACCAGGGCCTCGCAGCCCGTGATGGTCTCGTCCTTCAGGCTGAGGCAGGGCTGGTAGAACACCTCGAGCCCGCCATGGGCAATCGCATGCCTGAGATCGGTCTCGAGCTGTCGCCGCTCGCGGACTTTGGCATCCATCTCCGGCTCGAAGAAGCGATAGGTGCGGCGGCCGGCCGCCTTGGCAGCGTACATCGCCAGATCCGCATTCTTCAGGATCTGATCGAGCTCGGTGCCATGGTCAGGCGCCAGCGCAATGCCGATCGAAGCGTCGGTGGTGATATGGTGGCCCATGCAGTCGAACGGCTCGCGGATGGCGGCGAACACCCGCGCCACGAGATCGGTGACGTGATCAGGCGAGGTCACGGCGCTCTGCACGATCGCGAATTCGTCGCCGCCGAGACGGGCGACGAATTCGGTCTCGCCGGCGCAGCGGTTCAGATGCGCGGCGATCGATTTCAGCAACTCGTCGCCGACGAGATGGCCGAGCGCGTCATTGACGCCCTTGAATTCGTCGATGTCGATGTAATGCACGGCGATCAGCTCGCCGTCGGCCATAGCACCCAGGACGTCCCGCAGATGCTCGTGGAACATGGCGCGGTTGGGCAGGTCGGTCAGCGCGTCATAATGCGCAAGATGCGTGATGCGCTCCTCGGTGCGGCGGCGCTCGGTGATGTCCTCATGCGTCGCAACCCACCCGCCGTCGGCGAGAGGCTCGTTGACGATCTGGATCGAGCGGCCGTCGGATGTGTCGATGACCATGGAATTGCGGATGTGGATGTCGCGCAGTACGCGCGCGACATAGCGGTCGACGTCGCCGGCGAACGAGCCGGTCGCCTTGCGGTGCGCGATGATGTCGTGGAAGCTGCAACCGGGCTTCACGACGTCGGCCGAGAGGCCGTACATCTCGAGATAGCGCTGGTTGCAGACGATCAGCCGTCGCGAGTCGTCGAATAGCAGGAGCCCCTGCGTCATATTGTTGACGGCGCGGTCGAGCCGCTGCTTCTCCAGCGTCAGCCGTTCCCGTGAAAGACGGTGCTGTGCCGACAGTTTGCGAACCACGGCAATCAGCAAGCCGGTGATGGCGAGCGCCGATGCAAAGGCGATCAAGACCAGGAGTCCGATCTGCTCGCGCCAGTCCGCGAGCGCCGCCGTTCTCGTGTTGGTCGCGACCATCACGATCGGGAAATGGGGCAGGGCGTGCGACGAGATCAGGCGGTCGTCACCGTCGACCGTGCTTGTGAAGCGGCCGGTGAAGTGGTCGAGGTCGAACATCTTCCGCTGCGCTTCGGAACCGATCTTGAAGTTCTGGCCCATGGCTTCGTCGACATGGGGGTAGCGGGCGAGCAGCGTGCCGTCGCGGTGAAGCATCGAGATCGTCGCGCCTTCGCCGAGTGCGACGGAGGCGAAGAATTTCTCGAAGCCGGCAGGCTCGATGCCGCGCCCGACCACGCCCAGGAACTCGCCGTTCGGGCCAGAGACCTTGCGGAGGATCAGGATCGTCCACATGCCGGAGACCCGGCTATGGACGGGTTGGACCAGCATGTCCGGCGAGCGCGGATCGGATTTGAGAGTTCGGAAATAAGCCCGGTCGGCGACATTGACCTTCGGCGGAGGCCAGACGAGCGAGGAGTTGATCAGCTCGCCGTCGGCGTCGAAGATATTGACGCCGCCGACGTAGGACAGCGCCTCCATCTTGGAGCGGAGCGTCCGATGGATGTCCTGCGTGGACAGGCGCCTGCGGTAGTCTTCGACGCTCGCAATCCCGCTGGCGCGCATATTCGTGATCAGGTCTTTCTGGATGACCTCGAAATCCTGGAGCTGCTGGTCGAAATGATGAGCGAGGAGCAGCGCCGTGTTATCCAGCTCGCGCGCACTGTTGCGCAGCGCCCGTTCGCGGAAGTTCTGGGCCATCAGCGTCGCGCCGATCACGATCGCCGCAATCAGCAGCATGCCGCCGACCACCAGCCAGCGGATCGGTCCGCTACGGATCAATGCCGTTTGATCAAGGAGGCGACTGCCGAAACCCGTCATGATCTGAAACGCTGCCGTGCACACGCCAGGATCAGTTCTTGAGCCCGGAAACACCCGCTGGTTTACGGGAACGATGTGGAGGCGACGTTAGGAAGCGCGGTTAACGGAGGGTAAATCGGCGCGAGAGTCCCGGAGCGCAGCGCCGTGAGCAAAGCCAGCAGATATTGCCGATGCCGTGCATATGAGCGGTCAATTCTTGCCGGCCGCGCTCGCGTCAACCGAAACTTAACCATCTAACATGCTGGCGGCGCTCGCGCGCGCTCTGGCACGCTGCTTGCGAGTGGTTTCGTCATCCCATGGAGAGGACAGGATAACAGAATCATGAAGTCGAAGTTGCAGAAGTTCATTGCCGACGAATCCGGCGCCACCGCGATCGAATACGGCCTGATCGCCGCCGGCATCGCGCTTGCCATCATCACCGTCGTCAACGGCCTCGGCAGCAAGCTCAACAGCAAGTTCGGATCGATCAGCGCTTCGCTGCGCTGATCGTCCGCGTTGCGCACCGCAACAGGGGCGCCGCCACGATCAGCGCCGCGACGACGTTCGCGGCGGCGCTGATCAGGATCGACAGCGTGTAGCTGTGGGTGGCGTCGTAGGCGAAGCCCGCGGCGCTCGGCCCGATCAGCGTGCCGAACGCGACGCTGGTGTAGAGAATGCCGATGATCCCGCTGACGTTGCGCCCGCCGAAATGGTCCATCACGACGGCGGGGAGCACCGCGACCCAACCGCCGTAGAACACACCATACACGAAGGCGAAGCCGGCGAGCGCGAAGGCACTCGCCGAGACCGCCCAGATCGCCATGGCGAGCGCCATGCCGAGCAGGACCATGATCAGCGACCGGTCACGGCCGATCCGGTCGGCGAGGCCGCCGAGCAGGAAGCGCCCGGCGGTGCTGCCGACGCCGATCGTGCCAAGCAGCAGCACGGCGGACGAGGTCGCAACGCCGTGATCGCGTGCGTAGGGCACGAGATGGACGAAGGGGACGAAAGCGCCGAACGAGCAGACCAGACACGACAGGTACAGGCCGGCGAACCGCGCGGAGCGCACGGCCTCCAGCACCGAGGCGCCTCCGGTTCCGATCGTGCGTGCTGCCTCAGGTGGGGCGCCGTCCGGGCCGAGGCCACGGTCGTGTGGATCGTTCTCGAGCAGCAATGAAATCCCGCCACCCAGCACGATGGCGACAGCAGCGAGCACCAGATAGGCCCCGCGCCAGCCGAATGTCGCGATCAGCAGCGAAGCGATCGGCGGCATCGCCAGCGTGCCGAGCCCGATGCCGCTGACTGCCAGTCCGGAAGCAAATCCGCGGCGTTTGACGAACCAGCGCTGTACCGCGCCGATCGCGGGGACGTAGGCGCAGCCGACGCCGAGGCCTATTCCGAGACCGTAGGCGAGATAGACCTCGGTGAGCGATCGCGCCGCGCTTGCGGCCGCAAGGCCTGCGGCGACCACAATCATGCCCGTCACGGCCAGGGAACGCGCGCCAAAGCGGTCGGCGAGCGGACCGCTGACGACCCCGAGGGCGAAATACAGAAAGCCCGCAATCGAGAACACCAGCGAAACCGAGCCGCGCGAGGCGCCGAAGTCTCGTTGGAGCGGTTCCAGGAACGCGCTGAACGTGTAGGCGGAGCCGAAACCGACGAACGTCACCGCGAAGGCCGCGGCGACGACGAGCCAGCCGTAGAAAATGCGGGGGCGGGTGAATGTCGTCGTGTCTGCCATCTCGGCCTCCATGGTGTGATGCGACAATTGACACCGGTAAACGATTTATACAGGTGTTTGTTGCCGTCAACCGGTAAAAATGATTTACTGGTGTCCATGTCGAAGCAGTCCCGGAAATTCAAGGTTCCCGACGAGTTGGCCGCCCTCTACGACTTCGCCAATTCGCTCGACGGCCGCCACTTCGTGCATTTCGGCGTGCAGCATCCGCAGAGCGATGCGCTCTCGGGCCCGAAGGAGCTCGCGGCGTGGTTGGGGGAGCACGGCATGGGCGAGGACGGCGCGAAGATCACGCCTGCGATGTTCCAGGCCGCGCTGCGGCTGCGCGGGGCGCTACGCGCCTATTTGCAATGCGAGCCGGCCGAGCGGCGCAGGAATAAGGATGTCCTTGCCGCGCTCGATGGCGCGCTCGAGCCATTTCCGTTGCGGGTCGAGGCGCGTGCGGGCCGCGGCGCAACGCTCGCAGCGGTGCGTCAGGATGCCCTTGCGGGCCTGTCGGCCATCGCCATCGAGCTTTACGACGGCACGCTTGCAGGCACGCTGGACCGGCTGAAGATGTGCGCGTCGGAGGAATGTCGCCGCGTGTTCTACGACCGGTCGAAACCGTCCACGCGGCGCTGGTGCATGTCGACGCTATGCGGCAACCGGATGAAGACGCGCGCCTATCGCGAGCGCCAGCGCGAGGCCCGGTAGTGCGGGCGAGATAGCGTGTGGCTCGTCGTTCGGGGTTCACCTCTCCTCAGCGGGGAGAGGTCGGATTGCGAAGCAATCCGGGTGAGGGGCCGCAGCATTCAGTGAGGCCGTAACCCCTCACCCGGATCGCATCTTTCGATGCGATCCGACCTCTCCCTACGGGAGAGGTGGAACTTCTACCGATTGTACCAAAACTCATTTTCCGCTTTGGTGCAGGCCGCGTGCTCAGACCCGGTAGTGGCCGGACTTGCCGCCCTTCTTCTCGACGAGGTGGATGCCCTCGATGCGCACGCCGCGCTCCACTGCCTTGATCATATCGTAGATCGTGAGACAGGCGACCGAGACGGCGGTCAACGCCTCCATCTCGACGCCGGTGGGACCAGTGACCTTCACGGCGGCGCGGACGAGGCAACCGGGCAGCTTGTCATCGGGCTCGATGTCGACGGTGACCTTCGAGAGCGCGAGGGGATGGCAGAGCGGGATCAGCTCCGAGGTGCGCTTGGCCGCCATGATGCCGGCGATGCGCGCGGTGCCGAGCACGTCGCCCTTCTTGGCGTTGCCTGAGCGTATCAGATCGAGCGTCGCCCTGGTCATGACGACGCGCCCCTCCGCGACGGCGAGCCGCTCGGTCGCGGGCTTCTCCGACACGTCCACCATCCGCGCCTCGCCGGAGGCGCCGATATGGGTGAGGGCGGGAGTTGCCTTGGCTTTGATCCTGGACGGTGAACGCGCCATCTCAGCGCGTGCCCGGGGCGTGCGTGGCCTCGCGCGACAGGAGCGCGCGGGTGGCAGCCGTCACGTCGGCTTGCCGCATCAGGCTTTCGCCGACGAGGAAGGTCGACATCCCCACGCGCTCGAGGCGGGCAAGGTCCGCGGGTGTGAAGATGCCGCTTTCGCCGACCATCAGCCGTTCCCGCGGGATCAGCGGAGCCAGCGTCTCGCTGGTCGCAAGCGTGGTTTCGAAGGTCCGCAAGTTGCGATTGTTGACCCCGATCATCGGTGAGCGCAGTTTCAGCGCGCGGTCGAGCTCGCTCGCGTCGTGGATCTCGATCAGGACGTCCATGTCGAGGGACAGCGCGGCGTCCTCGATATCCTTTGCCACCGTATCGTCGAGCGCCGCCATGATGATCAGGATGCAATCGGCGCCATGGGCGCGGGCCTCGACCACCTGATAGGTGTCGAACAGAAAATCCTTGCGCAGCACCGGCAGCGAGGTCGCGGCGCGCGCCGCGACCATGAAGTCGATATGACCCTGGAAGGAGGGCGTATCCGTCAGTACTGAGAGGCAAGCAGCGCCGCCGGCCTCGTAGGCCTTGGCGAGCAGGGGCGGATCGAAATCGGGACGGATCAGCCCCTTGGAGGGGGACGCCTTCTTGACCTCGGCGATCAGCGCATAGTCGCCATTGGCGAGCCTGTTACGGATCGCGCGCAGAAAACCGCGCGGTGCAGGTGCGATCTTGGCCTTGGCTTCCAGGGCGGCCAGCGGCTGTGCGCGCTTGGCTGCTGCGATCTCCTCGCGCTTATACGCCTCGATCTTGGTCAGGATGTCCGACATGCGAGGCTCAGCTATTGGAAACCGCGATCAGGTGTTTTAGCCGCGCCGCCGCCGCGCCGCTGTCGATCGACTTGGCGCCGAGCGCAACACCTTCCTTGACGTCCTTGGCGTGGCCGGCCACCACCAGCGCGGCAGCCGCGTTGACCAGCGCGACATCGCGATAGGCGCTGGGCTTGCCGTCGAGCACGTTTTGTAACGCGATCGCGTTGGCGTCGGCGTCGCCGCCCTTCAAGCCAACGGCTTCGCAGCGCGGAAGGCCCGCGTCCTCCGGGGTGATCTCAAAGGTCTTGATCTCGCCCTTGTGCAGCGAGCTGACGAAGGTCGGGCCGGTGAGGGTGATCTCGTCGAGCCCGTCGGAGCCGTGCACCACCCAGACCGAGTCGGAGCCGAGATTCTTCAGCACCTGCGCCAGCGGCTGCACCCATTGCCGGGAGAACACGCCGACCATCTGCCGCTTCACGCCGGCCGGATTGGACAGCGGGCCGAGCAGGTTGAAGATGGTGCGGGTGGCGAGCTCGACGCGGGTCGGGCCGACGTTCTTCATCGCAGGATGGTGCGCGGGTGCGAACATGAAGCCGATGCCGCACTCCCGCACGCAGCGGCCGACGTCCTCGGGCTTGAGATCGATCTTCACGCCGAGCGAGGCCAGCACATCGGCTGCGCCCGAGCGCGACGACAGCGCGCGGTTGCCATGCTTTGCGACCGGCACACCGGCGCCCGAGACGATGAATGACGCGCAGGTCGAGACATTGACCGAGCCCGAGCCGTCGCCGCCGGTGCCGACGATGTCGACGGCATCCGCGGGAGCGTCCACGCGCAGCATCTTGGAGCGCATCGCCGAGACCGCGCCGGTGATCTCGTCCACGGTTTCGCCGCGCACACGCAGCGCCATCAGAAGCCCGCCCATCTGCGAGGGCGTGGCCTCGCCGGACATCATGGCATCGAAGGCTGAGGCGGCTTCGTCACGCGACAGGCTGGCGCCGGTCGCCACTTTTCCAATGATCGATTTCAGGTCGTCCATCGCGTGCTTTCAACTGATTACTGGTTCGCGCCCGTCACCTGCGCGAAGGCGGCCTGATTAATGGTGGTTCCGATGTCGGTTTCAAGCTTGTTGACGTAGGATGCCACTTGCTCGTCGGTGAGCGAACGGTCGAGGCTCTCCTTCAACTTGGCAATACCCTCGGATGCGAGATCCACCGGCGGATCGACGATGTCGGTCACGCGGAAGATGATGACCTCGCCGCCTGCACCTGGGGTCTGGCCGACGCCATCCTTGGCGGTACGGAATGCGGCCGCGACCAGGCTCGACGGCACACCGGCGGGCGTGTCCTCGCGCTTGACGCCCGAGGCGGTCTCGACCTTGGCGTTGATGGCTGCGGCTTCGTCCGCGAGCTTGGCTCCCTGTTCGACCTTCTGCACGATCTCGGTGGCCTTGGCCCGCAGCTTGGCCGTGATCTGGTCTTGACGCCAGCGCGCCTCGACCTGGTCGCGGACCTCGTCGAGGCTGCGCTCGCGCGACGGCGTGATGCCGAGCACGTCGTACCAGACATAGCCGCCGCGGAAGGAGATCGGATCGTTGTCGACGCCGACATCGCTGTTGAAGGCTTGCGACACCACGTCGAGCCCTTGCGGGATGTTGGCGGCCGGCTGGCCGCTGGGCGTCCGGCCGGAGCGGTCGACAGCCTCGATGGTCACCGCAGCAAGCCCGAGCTTCTGCGCCGCCTCGATGACGCTGGAGCCGCCGCCGCGCTCGTCTTCCATCTTGTCGCGCAATTCCCCGACCTTGGCGCGGGCGCGCTCGGCCGCGATTTCCCGTTTGATGTCGCCGGCGAGGTTGGCGTAGTTGGCCTCAGCGCCCGGTTCGATCTTGTCGACCTTGACCAGCGCCACGCCAAAACGGCCCTGCACTGGCTGGCTGATCTCACCCGCGGGCAGCGCAAAGGCGGCGTCAGCCACGGCCGGATCGAGGATCGCGGATTTGGTGACGAGGCCGAGATCGCCGTCCGCCGCGCTGAGCCCGCGCTCCTTGGCGAGATCCTCGAACGACGTTCCGCCCGCGAGCCGGGTGCGCGCGGCTTGCGCCTCCTCGACCGTCGGGAACACGAGCTGGTGCACGTGGCGCTTCTCCGGCGTGCCGAGCCGGTCCTTGCGCTGCTCGAACACCTTCTTGGCGTCGTCGTCGGAGACGTCGGTCCACTTGCCGATTTCCTCCGGCGAGATCACGACGAAGGAGATCTTGCGGTATTCGGGCGCGCGGAACTGGACCTTGTGATCCTCGAAATAGGCGGCGAGCGCCTCGGGCGAGGGCGGGTCGATCGTGCCGGCTTGCGCCGCGTCGAGCTTGACGAATTCGATGGAGCGCTGCTCGTTCTGATAGCGGCTCAGCGCATCGATCATGGTCTTGGGCGGCTCGAGGCCCGCGCCAATCGTGCCGGTGATCTGTCGGCGCAGCGACACCTTGCGCTGCTCGGCAGTGTAGCGCTGCTCGCTGTAGCCGAAATTGCGGATCATGGCCTGGAAGCGTTGCGCATCGAAATTGCCGGCGGCGCCCTTGAAGTTCGGGTCGTTCATGATCATGCGGCGGATCTCGTCGTCCGACACGCCGAGCCCGAGCCGGCGGGCCTCTTCATCGAGGGCGGCTTCCGCGATCGCCTGCTGGAGCACCTGGCGGTCAAGGCCGAAGGCGCGCGCCTGCTCAGGCGTCAGCGGGCGGCCGAATTGACGGCCGATCTGCTGCATGCGGTCGGTATAGATCTGCCGGAATTCGTTCAGCGAAATCTCGGTGTGGCCGACCTTGGCCACCGTCGACTGCCCAAAGCCGCGGAAAATGTCGGCGATGCCCCAAATGCCGAAACTGATGATCAATACACCCATCACCACGGCCATAATCGTCTTGCCGAGCCAGTTTGATGAGGCCTTGCGCATTCCTCGAAGCATCGCGTCCAACTTGTTTGGCAGGAGGGAACCGGGCGCGCCTTAAAGCAGATTCCGCAAAAGCGCATCACCGAATTGATATGGCATCATAAAGTGGCGGCTTTCCCCCCGCAACCTGCCGCTCCCTTAAGCTGTGTTAACAGGGCGGGTCTCTGGAACTGGGACGCCCGGTCTGCTAGCGCATGCCAGACCTCATTTCGCTGGAATATGCACATGACAGACGCCATCCGACCGCTGATTGCCGGAAACTGGAAGATGAACGGCCTCAAGGCCTCCGCTGCCGAATTCGACGCCATGCTCACCGGCGCGGCAGAGGTCGCCGCCAAGGCGGATCTCCTGGTGTGTCCGCCGGCGACGCTGATTGCGGCCTTTGCCGCCAAGGCGGTCGGCAAGAAGGTCGCCGTCGGTGCGCAGGATTGCCACCCTAAGGCCTCCGGTGCCCATACGGGCGATATCGCGGCGGAAATGCTGATGGATGCGGGCGCTTCCGCCATCATCGTCGGTCATTCCGAGCGCCGCGCCGACCACGGCGAGAGCGATGAATTGGTGCGGCAGAAGGCCGAGGCGGCCTGGCGGGCAGGGGTAATCGCGATCGTCTGCGTCGGCGAGACGCAGGGCCAACGTGATGCCGGACAGACCCTGGATGTCCTGCGCGGCCAGCTCAACCTGTCGCTTCCGGACGGCTCAAAAGCGGACAATCTGGTCGTGGCCTATGAGCCGGTCTGGGCGATCGGCACGGGCCTGACCCCCACGGCCAAGGATGTCGAGCAGATTCATGGCTTTATCCGGGAACTGCTGATCTCCCGGTTCAGGGACGAGGGGGCGAAGATGCGCATCCTCTATGGCGGCTCGGTCAAGCCGTCGAACGCGGCCGAGCTGATGGCGGTGAAAAACGTCAACGGCGCGCTGGTCGGCGGTGCCAGCCTCAAGGCGGCCGATTTCCTTGCGATTGCCCAAGGCTGCCCTTAGCTAACAAGGGTTGTCCTTAGCTAAGCGGCAAAGCGCAAGGCGGCTCAACGCGGAGTCCGGACCGATCGGGGGTGGCAATGCCGGTCCTGATCGTGTAACACCGCGCAACTTCAGGAAAACCCGCAAAGCGCGATGGCTGCCGGCACCGGCGCTACCCGCTTGTGACGGAAGGGTACCATGCAGACCGTTGTGATCGTTATCCATCTCATGATCGTCGCCGTGATGATCGGCGCCGTGCTGCTGCAGAAGTCGGAAGGCGGCGGCCTCGGCATGGGTGGAGGCGCAGGCTTCATGTCGAGCCGCGGCACCGCGAATCTCTTATCGCGCACGACCGCGATCCTGGCCGCCGGTTTTTTCCTGACCAGCCTCTTCCTGTCCTGGTATGCGGGGTACGACCGTAAGCCGTCTTCGATTATTGGCCAGCCCGCGTCGCAGTCTCAGCCCGCCGGTGGTGCGGCTCCGGTGGCGCCGCCGACCTCGGGCGGCGTCCTGGATACGCTGAAGAAGGCGGACGAGCAGCAGCAGAATCAGGCGCCCACCGGTCCGCAGGCGCCACGTTCGCAATAAAGCAGAGGGGCCATGCAGGACGACGCCTAGCGTCCTGCATCAACAATCCCCATCAAGGCTCTGGCAACACACTCAGTTCTGGCTCACCCACAGGCCCGCAAATTGTTAGGGGCGGGACGCGAATCGCTTTGGCGAATCGAGTTCGGGGGATTAAAGGTTAAGTCCCATGGCGCGGTACATATTCATCACCGGCGGCGTGGTTTCTTCGCTCGGCAAGGGTTTGGCTTCAGCGGCACTGGGTGCTCTGTTGCAAGCCCGGGGCTACAAGGTCCGCCTCCGCAAGCTCGACCCCTATCTCAATCTCGATCCCGGAACGATGTCGCCGTATCAGCACGGCGAAGTGTTCGTGACCGATGACGGCGCGGAGACCGATCTCGACCTCGGTCACTATGAGCGCTTCACAGGGCGGCCGGCGACCAAGGCCGACAACATCACCACGGGCCGCATCTATCAGGACATCATCTCCAAGGAGCGCCGCGGCGATTATCTCGGCGCGACGATCCAGGTCGTGCCGCACGTCACGAACGCCATCAAGGAGTTCGTGCTGTCAGGCAATGACGACTACGATTTCGTGCTGGTCGAGATCGGCGGCACCGTCGGCGACATCGAAGGTTTGCCGTTCTTCGAAGCGATCCGCCAGCTTGGGAACGAGCTGCCGCGCGATCACGCCGTCTACATCCATCTCACGCTGCTCCCGTACATACCGAGCGCAGGCGAGCTCAAGACGAAACCGACGCAGCATTCGGTGAAGGAGCTGCGCTCGATCGGCATCCAGCCGGATATCCTGCTCTGTCGCACCGATCGCGAGATTCCGAAGGAAGAACGCCGCAAGCTCGGGCTGTTCTGCAACGTGCGCGAAAGCGCCGTGATCGAGGCGCGCGACGTCGACAACATCTACGCCGTGCCCGAGGCCTATCACGCCGCGGGCCTCGACGACGAAGTGCTCGCCGCCTTCGGCATCGGCTCGCGTATTCCACCGGAGCTGCGAAGCTGGCAGCAGATCAACGAGCGTGTCCGCAATCCCGAGGGCAACGTCACTATCGCCATCGTCGGCAAATACACCGGCATGAAGGATGCGTATAAATCGCTGATCGAGGCACTGTCGCACGGCGGCATCGCCAACAAGGTGAAGGTCAATCTCGATTGGATCGAGAGCGAGATCTTCGAGAAGGAAGATCCCGCGCCCTTCCTCGAGCACGTCAACGGAATCCTCGTGCCCGGCGGCTTCGGCCAGCGCGGCGCCGAAGGCAAGATCAAGGCGGCGCAGTTCGCGCGCGAGCGCGACGTGCCCTATTTCGGCATCTGCTTCGGCATGCAGATGGCGGTGATCGAAGCTGCGCGAAATCTCGTCGGCATCGAGGAGGCCAACTCCACCGAGTTCGGTCCGACCAAGGAGCCGCTCGTCGGTCTGATGACCGAATGGCTGCGCGGCAATGAGCTCGAGAAGCGCTCGCAGGCCGGAGACCTCGGCGGCACGATGCGGCTTGGTGCCTATCCCGCAGCGCTCACGCGCGGCAGCCGCGTCTCGCAGATCTATGGCGGTGCGACCGAGATTTCCGAGCGCCATCGCCACCGCTACGAGGTCAACACCGCCTACAAGGACCGCCTCGAGCAGCACGGTTTGAAGTTCTCAGGCCTGTCGCCCGACGGCGTGCTGCCGGAGATCGTCGAATACGAGGATCACCCCTGGTTCATCGGCGTGCAGTTCCACCCCGAGCTGAAGTCACGGCCCTTCGAGCCGCATCCGTTGTTCGCCTCCTTCATTCAGGCGGCGGCGAAGCAGAGCCGGCTGGTGTAAGCACCTCCAGCCTTTGACGCGCGCGCAAATTGTTGCGACAACTCCCTGCCGCAAGAACAACAATGCAGGGAGTGAGCTCCAATGATCTACGAAATGCGCCAGTATCGTTGCGTGCCGGGCCGGCTGCCGGCGCTGCTCAAGCGCTTCGACACGATCACGCTGAAAATCTGGGAGAAGCACGGCATCAAGCAGGCCGGGTTCTTCACCACGCTGATCGGCGAATCCAACCAGGAGCTGACCTATTTCCTGGCCTGGCACTCGCTTGCAGATCGCGAGACGAAATGGACCGCATTCATGACCGATCCGGAGTGGCTCGAAGCGCGCGCCAAGACGGAAGCAGACGGCCAGATCGTCGCCAATATCGTCAGCCAGATCCTGGCGCCGACCGCTTTTTCCGCGGTGAAGTGACGGTCGGCCTCGCCGCGCCGCCTTCGCAACCCTGATATTCGAGGGGGCGGGCCGAATAGGGTTGATCCGCCTCTTATCGCCGCTATGGTCGCGCCGAAACAGGGATATTTGGCCTTGAGCGCAGACAAGTCGGCAGCAGCGGTGGTTGATCTGGGGGCGGTGAGGTTCGGTAATGATCTGCCGATCGCGATCATTGCCGGCCCGTGCCAACTCGAGAGCAGGGCGCATGCGCTGGAGGTCGCCTCCGCTCTGAAGGAGATTGCAACCCGTTTGAAAATCGGCCTCGTCTACAAGACCTCCTTCGACAAGGCCAACCGCACGAGCGCGTCGGCTGCGCGCGGGCTGGGCCTCGCGCAGTCGCTGCCGATCTTCGCGGAGATCCGTTCCTCGCTGGGCCTGCCGGTTCTCACCGACGTGCATGAGGCGGCGCAGTGCGCCGATGTCGCGCAGGCCGTCGACATCCTGCAAATCCCGGCCTTCCTGTGCCGACAGACTGATCTCCTGCTGGCCGCCGCGGCCACCGGCAAGGTCGTCAACGTCAAGAAGGGACAGTTTCTGGCACCCTGGGACATGGCCAATGTCGTGACCAAGATCACGAGCGCCAATAATCCCAACGTGCTCGTCACCGAGCGCGGCGCCTCCTTCGGCTACAATACGCTGGTCTCCGATATGCGCGCGCTGCCGATCCTGGCGCGCACCACCGGTGCGCCCGTGATCTTCGATGCCACGCATTCGGTGCAGCAGCCGGGCGGGAAGGGCGCATCGTCCGGCGGCGAGCGCGAGTTCGTGCCGGTGCTGGCCCGCGCTGCCGTTGCCGTCGGCGTCGCCGGCGTGTTCATCGAGACGCACCCCGATCCCGACCGTGCGCCGTCGGACGGACCCAACATGGTGCCGCTGCGCGAGTTCGAAGGACTCATCCGCACGCTGATGGCGTTCGACGCGCTCGCAAAGAATCCGCGCTGATGCCGCAAGGGCAGGCGCGGCCGCACGATCACGGCTTGCCGCCCGCGCTCTACGTCATCTCGGGGGCGAGCTTTGCTGCGGCGCTTTCGGCCCGGGCGCTCGATCCGGTGCTGCCGCATATCGCCGAGGATTTTCAGGTCAGCATCGCGACCGCCGCGGGCTTCTCCGCGGTCTTCGCCTTTACTTTCGCGATCATCCAGCCATTGATCGGCGCCGCCGCCGATCTCTTCGGCAAGACGCGGCTGATGATCGGCTGCCTTACGGTGCTGGGTGTTGCCAGTATTCTCGGCGCGCTCTCGACCTCGTTCTCGCTGCTGTTTGCCACCCGCATCCTGGCCGGCATCGGTTCCGGCGGCGTGTTTCCGATTGCGCTCAGCCTGACCAGCGAACTCGTCGGACCTGAAAAGCGGCAGATCGCGATCGGCCGAACGCTTGCCGGCGCCATGACCGGCAATCTCCTGGGCGCCTCTGCCTCCGGCCTGATCGGCGACTTCCTCGGCTGGCGCGGTGTGCTCGCCGTGTTAGGGCTGCTGGTCATCGTGGCTTCGGTCGCGGTCGCGGCCGGCTTCCGCGGCGCCAAGATCAAGCATCCACCGAAGACCAGCCTCTCAGCGCTGAAGACCGGCTATCGCACCATCTTCACCAATCCGAACGCGCCGGTGTGCTACTCGGCCGTGTTCATCGAAGGTTGCTGCGTGCTCGGCCTGTTTCCATACATCGCCTCGTTCCTGTTCGACCTCGGCGAGACCTCGCTGTCCGTTGCCGGCATCGTCATCGCGGGCTTTGCGGTCGGCGGGTTGTTCTACACCATGACGGTGTCGCGCCTTCTGCCGCGGCTTGGCGTCAAGGGCATGATGATCGCGGGCACCGTGCTGGTGGCCTCGCAGCTCGTCGCCGTCGCGTTCGGTCCGCGCTGGGAAATCCAGACGCTCAACCTCGTGGTGATGGGCTGGGGCTTCTACATGGCCCATGGCTGCCTTCAGGTGTTTGCCAGCGAGCTTTCGGTCGAAGCGCGCGCCACCGCACTGTCGCTGCACTCGTTCTTCTTCTTCATGGGCCAGACGGTGGGGCCGATCGCCTATGGCTTCGGGCTCGCACATGGCGGCAAGGGGACGACGCTGTTTGCGAGCGCCGGGATCATGGTGGTGCTGGGCCTGGTCTGCGCCCGGCTGCTCAGGCAGCGCGCGCCGGCGGATGCGCGCGTTTGATTGGGCGCATTGCGGCGCTAACATAGCACTCCCCTGAGGGAGCAGCATGGTTGCCAGCTATAGCTTCATAGAGTTTCTGCGCGAGCAGCTCGCGCCACTCGGACGCATCACGGTGCGGCGCATGTTCGGCAAGACAGGCGTCTTCTGCGATGGCGTCATGCTGGGGATGGTAAGAGACGATACGCTTTACTTCCGCGTCGATGATGGCAACCGCAATGCTCTGAAGGAGGCGGAAGCGTTTCCACCGCTGAATTACGAGAAGAAGGGCGGCACCGTCGATCTCGCTTTCTGGCGGGCGCCGGAGCGGCTATTCGACGATCCCGACGAACTCGTTACGTGGGCGCGATCTGCGCTGGAGGCGGCGCGTCGGGTCGCTTTGAAGCGAGAGCACGCGGCGCCCAAGGGGACATCAAAACCGAAGCCGCGGAAAACGCGGCCGACCAACCGCTAACCCCGCCCGCGATACGGCGCAACGCCTTGCTCGGGCACCCACAGGCCCTTTGGCACGCGGCCGGTCTGCCAGAACACGTCGATCGGGATGCCGCCGCGGGGATACCAGTAGCCGCCGATCCGGATCCATTTCGGCTTGATCTCGGATGCGATGCGCTTGCCGATCATCACGGTGCAGTCCTCGTGGAAGGCGCCGTGATTGCGGAAGCTCGCGACATAAAGTTTGAGTGACTTCGACTCCAGCAGCCACTGGCCCGGTGCGTAGTCGATCACGAGATGCGCGAAATCCGGCTGTCCCGTGACCGGGCAGATCGAGGTGAATTCCGGCACGGTGAAGCGTACCAGATAGTCGGTGCCTTTTTGCGGGTTGGGCACGCGGTCGAGCTGGGCTTCTTCGGGTGTGTGCGGCCATTCGACCGCGCGGCCGAGCTGGAGAGGTTTTTTCGCCATCGTCTATCGTCCTTTTCGGACGTCGAGATGGACGCAATTGTCGTCGCCGTCAACCAGTGGCAACCGTCTGGATCATGACGATCCGGTCGTTGCCGGACTCGCAGCCCCACAGCTCACCCGGCCGGCCGTCGAGCTGGCGAACGTTGGCGTTTGGCTTGTCACTGGCGAAGACGTTAAACTTCTCGGTCGCGGGATCGAAGCGGACGATCGCATTGGCCGAGAAATCGGTGAGCCAGACCTTGTCCTTGTCATCGACGAAAACCGCATAGGCGCGGGGATGCTCGCCCGGCAGCTTCCAGGTCTTCCACGAACCGTCGGCGGGATCGTGCACGGATACGTGCCCGGTGTTCCACTCGCTGACCCAGATCCGGCTCTTCGAATCCGACCAGACGCGCCGCGAACCGGCATTCGGCGTCGGCGGCTGCACTACGCTGGCGTTGCCGGTCGCAAGATCGATCTTCGCGATGTAGCTGCCGGCAAGCGAGGCGTACCAGACGTCGCCCTTGGGCGTCACGGTGATGCCATAAGGCCCGACGCCCTTCGGCGCCTTGAACACCGTCATCTCGCCGGATTTCGGCACGAGCCGGCCGTAATAGCCGGACTGCCCGGTGAACCAGTAGGTGCCGGCCTTGTCGAACACGCCGGTGTTGAGATTGGCGTAAGCGAACTTTTCGGGCAGGCGGAACAGCGTGACCTTGAGATCGTCCGGGTCGACCCGGGCGATCGCGTTCTGGCCGCCCTCGGTGATCCACGGCGCGCCATCCGGGCCGATGGTCACGCCATGCGGGGCTGCACCCTGGCCGAGGTTCACGGTTTTGAACGATCCGTCCCTGGGATCGAGCTTGCCGAGCATGCCCTTGCCTTGCGCGGTGAACCAGATCGTGCCGTCGGGGGCGGGCGTGAGGTCGTGCAGGCCGATGCCGGGGCTGATCGGGAAATATTTCGTGCGGAACGGGCCCTCTTGCGCAAAAGCTGGGCGGATTGCGAGGACGGCGGCGCCGGAGGCGAGAAACTGGCGGCGATTCATGGCGTTACCCCGACTGTTTCAGATGGAGGTTGGACGCGCAGATCAAGTGGCGTCAAGCTTAGTCCGCTGCTCTTCAAGCGTCAGTCGAAGGCGAGCGCCCAAGCGTTCACATTTGCTTGCGCTCCGTGTAATACGCCCCCGCGAACTGACAGCTCTAACGAACGGAAGCGCATCATGACCGCCATTGTCGACATCATCGGCCGCGAAATTCTCGATAGCCGGGGCAATCCGACCGTCGAGGTCGACGTCGTATTGGAAGACGGCTCGCTCGGCCGCGCCGCGGTGCCCTCGGGCGCCTCGACCGGCGCCCATGAGGCGGTGGAGCTGCGCGATGGCGACAAGGCTCGCTATCTCGGCAAGGGCGTCTCGAAGGCGGTCGGCGCCGTCAATGGCGAGATCTATGAGGCGCTCAGCGGCATGGATGTCGAGCACCAGGTCCAGATCGACCAGGTCATGATCGATCTCGACGGCACGCCGAACAAGAGCCGTCTCGGCGCCAACGCCATCCTCGGCGTCTCGCTGGCCTGCGCCAAGGCTGCCGCGCAATCACTCGACATGCCGCTCTATCGTTACGTCGGCGGCACTTCTGCTCGGGTCCTGCCGGTCCCGATGATGAACATCATCAATGGCGGCGTGCACGCCGACAACCCGATCGACTTCCAGGAATTCATGATCCTGCCGGTCGGCGCCACGAGCTTCGCCGAAGGTCTGCGCTACGGCGCGGAAGTATTCCACACGCTGAAGTCCGAACTGAAGAAGGCCGGCCACAACACCAATGTCGGCGACGAGGGCGGCTTCGCGCCGAACCTGCCGTCGGCGGACGCCGCGCTCGAATTCGTCATGAACGCGATCGGCAAGGCCGGCTTCAAGGCGGGCTCCGACGTCGTGCTCGGGCTCGACTGCGCCTCGACCGAGTTCTTCAAGAACGGCAAGTACGTCTATGAAGGCGAGGGCAAGACCCGCTCGATCTCCGAGCAGGCCAAATATCTCGCCGACCTCGTGTCGCGCTATCCGATCGTCACCATCGAGGACGGCATGTCGGAGGACGACATGGACGGCTGGAAGGAGCTCACCGATCTGATCGGCAAGAAGTGCCAGCTCGTCGGCGACGATCTGTTCGTCACCAACGTCAAGCGACTGTCCGAGGGCATCAAGGCGGGCCGCGCCAACTCGATCCTGATCAAGGTCAACCAGATCGGCACGCTGACCGAGACGCTCGCCGCCGTCGAGATGGCGCACAAGGCTGGCTACACCTCCGTCATGTCGCACCGCTCCGGCGAGACCGAGGATTCCACCATCGCCGATCTCGCGGTCGCCACCAATTGCGGCCAGATCAAAACCGGCTCCCTTGCGCGCTCGGATCGCACCGCCAAATACAATCAGCTCCTGCGCATTGAGCAGCAGCTCGGCAAGCAGGCCGTCTATCCCGGCAAGGCGGCGCTGAAGGCGCTGGCGTAGTCAACGAACCGAAAAAGGGAGGTCGACATGAGCGATGGCAGAAACGGACTTCAGTTGCGTTCGCTGATCAAGAAAAGCGGCGAGCTCGAGATCTCGCTCGTCGACGTGCCGACCCCCGAGCCTGCCGAGGACGAGGTCGTCGTCCGCATCGAGGCGACCCCGATCAACCCGTCGGATCTCGGCCTCCTCGTCGGCGCCGCCGACATGAGCACCGCGAAGGCGTCCGGCACGAAGGATGCTCCGGTCATCACCGCCAAGGTGCCTGACGCCGCGATGCAGGCTATGGGGGCGCGGCTCGACCAATCGTTGCCGGTTGGCAATGAGGGCGCCGGCATCGTCATCAGGACCGGCTCGTCTGACGCCGCGAAAGCGCTGATGGGCAAGACGGTCTCGATGATCGGCGGCGCGATGTACGCGCAGTACCGGACCTTGAAGGCGAGGGACTGCCAGCCGCTGCCTGAGGGGACGACTGCGGCGGAGGGCGCGTCCTGGTTCGTCAACCCGCTCACCGCGCTCAGCATGACCGAGACGATGCGGCGCGAGGGCCACAAGGCGCTGGTGCACACGGCGGCCGCCTCCAATCTCGGGCAGATGCTGAACAAGATCTGCATCAAGGACGGCATCTCGCTCGTCAACATCGTGCGCAGCAAGGAGCAGGCCGACATCCTGCACAAGATCGGCGCCAAGCACGTCGTCGATTCCACCGCGCCGAGCTTCCTCGAGGATCTCACCAATGCGCTGGTCGAGACCGGCGCCACCATCGCCTTCGATGCCATCAGCGGCGGCAGGCTCGCCGGCAACATCCTGAGGTGCATGGAAGTTGCGATCAACAAGACAGCCAAGGAGTACAGCCGCTACGGTTCCAGCGTGCACAAGCAGGTCTATGTTTACGGCATGCTCGACACGCGGCCGATCGAGCTGCCGCCCGGCTTCGGCATGGCCTGGGGCGTCGGCGGCTGGCTGCTGACCCCGTTCCTCCAGAAGATCGGGCCGGCCGAGATCGGGCGGCTGCGCCAGCGTGTCGCGAGCGAATTGAAGACGACGTTCGCCAGCCACTACACCAAGGTCGTGTCGCTTCCTGAGGTCCTCGATCCGGCCAACATTGCGGTGTACGCCAAACGGGCGACCGGCGAAAAATTCCTCATCAACCCAAATAAATTTGCGTGAAAGCCGACGCGAGCGTGACCAAAGAAGGTCTTGCCTTCTGAGCGAGGCGGGAGAACATTCCCGCCGCAATTGAAAGCGGAAAAAACCGCAACGCTCAGAAGGGGACATTCCCATGACCGAACTCAACCGCCGTCACCTGCTTGCCGGCGCCGCCGCCATTGGCGCGGCGAGCTTGTCGCGCCTGGGAACCACGCCAGCCAATGCGGCAGTGCCGCAAAGCGGAGCCCAGGCGCCGGGCTTCTATCGCTACAAGGTCGGTTCCTACGAATGCACCTCGATCAATGACGGGGCGCGCACCTTCCCGATGCCCGACAAGTTCGTCACCAACGTTCCGAAGGAGGAGGCGCTCGCCGCCGCCGACGCCGCCTACATGCCGAAGGGCATGGTCACGATCCCGTTCAACCCGCAGCTCATCAACACCGGCAGCAAGCTGGTGCTGATCGACACCGGTAACGGTGTTGCGAATTTCGAGGCGAGCAAGGGTGCGGTCGGCCGGACTCTTCAGAACCTTGCGGCCGCAGGCGTCGACCCGAAGAGCATCGATGTCGTGCTGTTCTCTCACCTTCATCCCGACCACACCAACGGCGTTCGGCTCGCGGACGGAGCTGTGGCCTTCCCGAATGCAGAGTTGATGGTGCCGGCCAAGGAATGGGACTTCTGGACGAGCGACGAGAACGCCGCCAAGGCCCAGTCCAACGAAATGATGAAGAACTACTTCGCCAACGTGAAGAAGACCTTTGCCGGTCTTGAATCCAAGGTGACGAAGTATGATTGGGGCAAGGAGGTTGCGCCCGGCATCACCTCGATCGGAACGCCCGGCCATACGCCCGGGCACACCTCATTCGCCGTCGCGTCGGGCAATGCCAAGGTTCTGATCCAGTCCGACGTCACCAACATTCCCGAGCTGTTCCTGCGCAATCCGGATTGGCACGTTGCCTTCGACACCGATGGTGCTCTCGCGCAGCAGACACGCCACAAGTTCTACGACATGGCGGTAGCGGAGAAGGCGACGGTGGTCGGCTTCCACTTCACCTTCCCGTCGGTCGGCCACGTCGAGAAGGACGGCGCCAAATATCGCCTGGTCCCGTCGGCCTGGAATCCGACGATCTGATCGGTTCAGTTCTTCGCGTCGGTTGGTCGGGCCGCCGTTTGGCGGCCCGATTGTTTTGGGACGACCGATCGCTTTTGCGAAACCCAGCGTTTCCAAACCGAAACGGTTCATGCACTTGCATCATCTCGCCGAGACGGATTAAGTGCGCGGGCTCGTTTCCCGCTTAGAGGTTCAAGGACAACCATGGCCTACAACATCGTCACGATCGCCGGCAGCCTGCGCAAGGAGAGCTTTTCGCTCAAGATCGCCAACGCGCTCGCAAAGCTCGCGCCGGCATCCCTCACGCTCGAGGTCATCACGCCGGCGGGTATCTCGTTCTTCAACCAGGACCTCGAGAGCGCGCCGCCTGCCGACTGGCTGGCTTTCCGCGAAAAGCTCCAGAAGTCGAACGGCGTTCTGTTCGTGACTCCTGAATACAACCGCGCAATCCCGGGCGTCCTGAAGAACGCCATTGACGTTGCCTCGCGGCCCTATGGCAAGAGCTCGCTCAACGGCAAGCCGGTCGGCATCATCTCCAACTCGCCGGGCCCGCAGGGCGGAGTCAGTGCTGCGAAAACGTTGCAGAATATCCTGCCGGGCATCGCGGGCCCGATCCTGCAGCAGCCCGAGACCTATCTGAACGCCGTCGGCGATGCCTTCGACCCCGCCGGCAACCTGATCAAGGACTCGCTGAAGACCGTACTCCAGCAGTACATCGACGCCTTCGCCGCGCACGTCGCCAAGCACCAGGGCTGATCGACTAGGCCCCACACTCCGAGCGCGTGTCCAACTCTCCGTCATGGCCGGGCTTGTCCCGGCCATCCACGGCCTTGTTGGATCGACGAAGACGTGGATGCCCGGCACAAGGCCGGGCATGACGCCCGGTGAGATTCTGCCCAATTTGACCGATCGCACTCCGGGTGGACAACAGACACCATCGGGTGGGCTGGGCAGGGGATTAGCACTCCCTTAACCAACCTGTCCCATCTTGCCGGACATGGTCACCCGTGCGCGCCTGAAATCGATTCTGACCGGCCTTGCTCTCTACGCTATGGCGGCCGCGATCGTCGGCTATTTCGGCATCAACGCCTACACCGGCAAATACGGTCTCAACGCCCGCCAGGAGCTCGACCAGGAGATCATCGCGCTGACGAGCGAGCTCGCGCGGCTGAAGCGTGAGCGCGCCGAGGGCGAGCAGCGGGTGTCGCTGTTGCGCTCGGAAAAGATCGACCCCGACATGCTGGACGAGCGCGCGCGATTCCAGCTCCAGTTCGTCAATCCGCACGACCTCGTGCGGATGAACAATTCGAACTAGTTCGTCCGCACATTCTCGAGATCGAAGCTTCTGCTGATCCTCAGCAGGGCCGGCCGCCTATGTCGAAGGTCGTAATTGTGGGGCGCGCTCTCGCCTTGACGACTGCAGTGCCGGAGGTTCATGCCTTCTTGCACGCTGCACTTGAGGATTGACGCAGATCAATCGGACTGCGCCGGCAGAATCTACACTGCCATCCGGAGGAAACAGTGATGAATGGGCAAATGCACCCGCATCACGCGGCTCGCGTCGAGGCCGCCATCGCGTCAGGCCAGGCGGCACGCTCCGCGCTCGTGGCCTCGTGGTGCCGTTCCTCGCGATTGCATCATCTCGATCCCTCGGGCCGCAGGCCGCCGATCCGCCTCACCGAGGCCGAGCTATACCATGCGCGCGGTCGCGTCGCGCCGCTGCTGTCGGCCGCTCAAGGTGCGATGGACCGGCTCTATCAGGCGGTCGGCGCTGCCGGCTGCTGCGTGCTGCTTGCCGACCGCGAGGGCACCCCGGTCGATCGCCGTGGCACGCCGGCCGACGATTCCACGTTCCAATCCTGGGGCCTGTGGACCGGCGCGCTCTGGAGCGAGGAGCACGAGGGCACCAACGGCATCGGCACCTGCCTCGTCGAGCAGCGGCCTCTGACCATCGACCGCGACCAACATTTCTTCACGCGCAACACGCTTCTGAGCTGCACCGCTGTTCCGATCTACGATCATGACGGGATGCTGGCCGGCGTGCTCGACGTCTCCTCCTGCCGTGCCGACCGCACCGACGCCTTCGCCAACCTGATCGCGCTTGCCGTGGGCGAGGCGGCAAAACGCATCGAGGCCGACTTATTCCGTAAAGCCTTTGCCCATGCCCGCATCGTGCTGACGCCGTCAGCCGACGGCCATTGCGGCGGTCTCGTCGCGGTCGATGCGGATGATCTCGTGATAGGCGCGACAAGGTCCGCCCGGGTCGGACTTGGGATCGCGCCCGGCCGCCCGTTGCAGCCGGTGCCCGCAGCCGATCTTCTCGGTGGCGATGCAGCGCGCGACCACCTCGCCGGTGGCCAGCGCGCGGTATTGCAGCGGGCGCTGTTGCGCGCGGGCGGCAACGTTTCCGCGGCCGCCAAGGCCCTCGGTGTCAGTCGCGCCACGCTGCACCGAAAGCTCAAGCGCTTCGAACTGAAGCACTGAGCTGCGATTTCGTCCCCGCATTCATAGCTGAATTCCTCATGGTGAGGAGCCTGCGAAGCAGGCCTCTCGAACCATGCAGGCCCGATTGTCGCCCGCGGCCATCCTTCGAGACGCGCGCTAGGACGCGCCCCTCAGGATGAGGTCGGTATGTGTGGCTGCATCATGTGCGACTGCATCTCCTGTCGCAGAACTGCGACAGGTCGCCTCCGTCATCGCTTCGCCCCGGGCTGACAGAAGACGCCTCCCGCTTCATCGTCTGCGCAAGTCGTGAACACACGACGATCGTGCAAACAGCAACATCGGGAGTGAACATGAACAAGGTTGAATTCGTCAACGCCGCACAAGTGCCTTTCGCCGCGAAGTACGACAATTTCATCGGCGGCAAATTCGTCGCCCCACAATCCGGCAAGTATTTTGACAACGCCTCGCCCGTGAACGGGCAGGTCGTCTGCAAGATCGCGCGCTCCGATCACCAGGACGTCGAAGCAGCGCTCGATGCGGCGCATGCTGCCAAGGCTGCCTGGGGCAGCACGAGCGTTGCCGAGCGCGCCGCGATCTTGAACCGGATCGCCGACCGCATGGAAGAGAACCTCGAGCGGCTCGCAATCGCCGAGACCTGGGACAACGGCAAGCCGATCCGCGAAACCCGCGCCGCCGACCTGCCGCTCGCGATCGATCACTTTCGCTATTTCGCTGGCGTCGTTCGTGCCCAGGAAGGCTCGATCGGCGAGATCGATCACGACACCATCGCCTATCATTTCCACGAGCCGCTCGGCGTCGTCGGTCAGATCATCCCCTGGAACTTCCCGTTGCTGATGGCGTGCTGGAAGCTCGCGCCTGCGCTTGCCGCCGGCAATTGCGTGGTGCTGAAACCGGCCGAGCAGACGCCAGCCTCGATCATGGTCTGGGCCGAGATCGTAGGCGACCTGTTGCCGCCCGGCGTGCTCAACATCGTCAACGGCTTTGGCCTCGAGGCCGGCAAGCCGCTCGCGTCCAGCCCACGCATCGCCAAGATCGCCTTCACAGGCGAGACCACGACGGGCCGGCTGATCATGCAATATGCCGCCCAGAACCTCATTCCCGTTACGCTCGAGCTCGGCGGCAAATCGCCGAACATCTTCTTCAAGGACGTCACCGCGGAAGACGACGATTTCTTCGACAAGGCGATCGAGGGCTTCGTGATGTTCGCGCTGAACCAGGGCGAGGTCTGCACCTGTCCAAGCCGTGCGCTGGTTCATGAGGACATCTACGACCGCTTCATGGAGCGGGCGCTGAAGCGCGTCGCCGCCATCAAGCAGGGCGATCCTCGTGCCGCGGACACCATGATCGGTGCCCAGGCCTCGGGCGAGCAGTTGGAGAAAATTCTTTCCTATATCGACATCGGCAAGAAGGAAGGGGCGAAGGTCCTAGCTGGCGGTGGCCGCGCCAGCCTCGGCGGCGATCTTTCGGGCGGCTACTACGTCCAGCCGACGGTGTTCCAGGGCCACAACAAGATGCGGATCTTCCAGGAGGAGATCTTCGGCCCCGTCGTGTCGGTCACGACCTTCAAGACGGATGACGAGGCGCTCGCGATCGCCAACGATACGCTCTATGGCTTGGGGGCCGGTGTCTGGAGCCGCGATGCCAATCGCTGCTACCGCTTCGGCCGCGCCATCCAGGCAGGCCGGGTCTGGACCAACTGCTACCACGCCTATCCCGCACATGCGGCGTTCGGCGGCTACAAGCAATCAGGTGTCGGCCGTGAGACCCACAAGATGATGCTCGATCACTATCAGCAGACCAAGAACCTCCTGGTCAGCTACAGCCCGAAGAAGCTCGGCTTCTTCTGATCGAGACGAGGCGGCGCCATGCGGCGCCGCTTCCGTCATCTGCCTGTCAGAGAATTGAGACAAGACGAAGGGCCGAGCTATTCAGCTCGGCCCTTTCGGCATTCGAAGCGATGCCAGGCAAAAGACGGAGGCTTGGCCATGAAGAACGTTCGTTCAACGCGGAAGATGCATGTTGGCGCGATGTTGCTCGGTGCGGCCGCTTTGGCGTTCCTCCCGCCCTCGATGGCCCTCGCACAGGCCGGCTCGGCGCCAGCCGGCGCCAAGCCCGTTCCGACGCTCGACGGCAAGCCGCCACTGATCCTCGGGCATCGCGGCCTACCGGGGCTGGTGCCTGAAGAGACCGAGGCATCGTATGACCTTGCAGCAGCCCTCGGAACCGACGCGCTCGAGGAGGACCTGCACCTGACCAAGGATTGTATCCTGGTCGCACGTCACAATCCCTGGCTGAACGACAATACCAACGTTGCCGAGGTGGCGAAGACCAATCCGGCGGTTGCGGCCCGCAAGCGCACGGTCCCCGGCGTGCGCGTCAAGGCCCCATCTTCCCCCAGCACGCCTGCTGACTACCTCACGGATCTCACCGATCCGGCCGACCCCAAATCGGTGCTGAAATCGCTGATCGTGGACGGCGAAGACCATACCAATGACTGGTCGATCACCGATTTCACGATGGCCGAGCTGAAGGACTGGATTGCCGGCACCACCTATGATGCGGCCAACGAAAGGCCGAAGGTTTTCAACGGCAAGTTCCCGATCATCAGCTTCCAGGACATCATCGACATCGCCAAGGCCAAGAGCAAGGAGACGGGGCGTACCATCACCGTCTATCCGGAAACCAAGAATCCGACCTGGAACAATGCGCAGGCGATCGCCAATGGCTGTGGTGCGCCCGGCAGCCATCCGCTCGAGGATGCCCTGATCAAGATCATCAAGGACAACGGTCTCAACTCGAAGGACGCCCCCATCTTCGTCCAGAGCTTCGAGCCCGGTAGCCTGAAATATATGCGCAGCCATGGCCTGGAGACGCGGCAGGTCCAGCTCATCGATGGCAACGGTGTCGACTTCAAAGGCCGGCAAGGTCCTCAACAACAACATCACCAATTCGCGTCCGTTCGACTGGACGGTGTCGGGTGACGCGCGCTTGTACGATGCGATGGTGACCCCTGAGGGCCTTGCGGAGATCAAGACCTATGCCGACGGCATCGGTCCGTGGAAGCCATATATCGTGCCGCTCAAGATTTCGCCGTGGAAGGACAGCAACGCCGATGGCTCGCCCTACAAGGGATCGACGCCGGAGGCTTCGACGCAGGAAGCGACCAGCCTCGTTGCCGACGCGCACAAGCTCGGCCTGTTCGTGCACGTCTTCACTTTCCGAAACGAGAAGAAGTATCTGGCTGGCGACTATCACGGCGACGCAAGCCTCGAATATCTCAAGTTCTTTCGTCTCGGCGTGGATGGGGTCTTTACCGATTTCACGCATACCGGAGTTGACGCCCGCGCGGCCTATCTGCGTGAGCTCGGCTGGTGAGGCAGAGCCCGGGGGGAGCAATTGTTGCCCGATCGGCGCCAAAGATTTTGCAATATTTCGGTCACGTTGCAGTGCGGCATAATGAATATCGCGCGATGTCGCCGCGGTGCTTTCGCGCGCGATTGAGTTAGGTTAGAGAGGGCTTAGTTTTCTCTGACCCGGAATTCCTATGGCCGCACCCAAGAAAGCCGCCGCAAGCGCAGCGCAGGACAAGACCAACGGCGGCTCGCCCCCGGAATTCACCAGAGAGCAGGAGCTCAAGGCGCTCCGCGACATGCTCCTGATCCGGCGATTCGAGGAGAAGGCCGGCCAGCTCTATGGCATGGGTGCGATCGGCGGCTTCTGCCACCTCTATATCGGCCAGGAGGCCGTGGTGGTCGGCATGCAGATGGCGCTGAAGGACGGCGACCAGGTCATCACCGGCTATCGCGACCACGGCCATATGCTCGCCACCGGCATGGAGGCCAAGGGCGTCATGGCCGAGCTCACCGGACGCCGCGGCGGCTATTCCAAGGGCAAGGGCGGCTCCATGCACATGTTCAGCGTGGAGAAGAAGTTTTACGGCGGCCACGGCATCGTCGGCGCCCAGGTCTCGCTCGGTGCGGGGCTCGCTTTCGCCAACCACTATCGCGGCAACGACAACGTCGCCATTACCTATTTCGGCGATGGAGCGGCGAACCAGGGCCAGGTTTATGAGAGCTTCAACATGGCGGAGCTCTGGAAGCTGCCGGTGATCTTCGTCATCGAGAACAACCGCTACGCCATGGGCACGGCGGTGTCGCGCGCCTCGGCGCAGCAGGATTTCTCCAAGCGCGGCCTGTCCTTCAACATCCCCGGTCATCAGGTCGACGGCATGGATGTCCGTGCGGTGAAGGCTGCGGCTGACGAGGCGGTCGCATGGTGCCGCGCCGGCAAGGGCCCGGTGATCCTGGAGATGCAAACCTACCGCTACCGCGGCCACTCGATGTCGGACCCTGCAAAATACCGTACGCGCGAGGAGGTCGAGAAGGTCCGTCACGATCAGGACCCGATCGAGCAGGTGCGCAACCGCCTCCTGGCCGCCAAGGTGAGCGAGCAGGACCTCAAGGCGATCGACGCCGAGGTCCGCGACATCGTCAATGCCTCCGCCGACTTTGCCCAGCATGATCCCGAG
The DNA here is from genome assembly GCF_059803455.1 of Bradyrhizobium sp. UFLA05-108. Classification (NCBI taxonomy): domain Bacteria; kingdom Pseudomonadati; phylum Pseudomonadota; class Alphaproteobacteria; order Hyphomicrobiales; family Nitrobacteraceae; genus Bradyrhizobium; species Bradyrhizobium sp. UFLA05-108. The sequence goes on from NZ_JBANAZ010000020.1 coordinate 100,809, forward strand.
CCGGATGTGTCCGAGCTCTGGACCGACGTTTACCGCTAATAGCGCGCAAGCTTTCTTTTGGAGTCGATATGCCAATTCAAGTGCTGATGCCCGCGCTGTCGCCCACGATGGAAAAGGGCAACCTCGCCAAATGGCTGAAAAAAGAGGGCGAGACGATCAAGTCGGGCGACGTGATTGCCGAGATCGAGACCGACAAGGCGACCATGGAGGTCGAGGCGACCGATGAGGGTACGCTCGGCAAGATCCTGATCCCCGAAGGCACGGCGGATGTCGCCGTGAATACGCCGATCGCGACGATTCTTGCCGATGGCGAGAGCGCCGCTGATCTGGCGAAGGCGCCCGCGCCTGCCAAGGCCGCCGAGTCCGCGCCGCCCGCCGCGGCTAAGGCCGAGGCGCCTGCGCCGAAATCAGCGGCGCCTTCCGCGCCGCAAGCTGTTGCCGAGCCCGATCCCGAGGTGCCCGCCGGCACTGAGATGGTGAAGCAGACCGTCCGCGAAGCCTTGCGCGATGCCATGGCCGAGGAGATGCGGCGTGACGGCGACGTCTTCGTGATGGGCGAAGAGGTTGCGGAATATCAGGGCGCCTACAAGATCACGCAGGGCCTCTTGCAGGAATTCGGCGCCAAGCGCGTCATCGACACACCGATCACCGAGCATGGCTTTGCCGGCATCGGCGTCGGCGCCGCGATGGCCGGGTTGAAGCCGATCGTCGAGTTCATGACCTTCAACTTCGCCATGCAGGCGATGGACCAGATCATCAACTCCGCCGCCAAGACGCTCTATATGTCCGGCGGCCAGATGGGTTGCTCGATCGTGTTCCGCGGTCCCAACGGTGCCGCCGCGCGCGTCGCCGCCCAGCATAGCCAGGATTACTCCTCCTGGTACTCGCACATTCCGGGCCTCAAGGTGATCGCGCCGTATTCGGCCGCGGATGCCAAGGGCCTGCTCAAGGCCGCGATCCGCGATCCCAATCCGGTGATCTTCCTCGAGAACGAAGTTCTCTATGGCCACACCGGCGAAGTGCCGAAGCTCGACGACTACGTGATCCCGATCGGCAAGGCGCGCATCGTGCGCTCCGGCAGCCACGTCACGATCATCTCGTGGTCGAACGGTATGACCTATGCGCTGAAGGCCGCCGAAGAGCTCGCCAAGGACGGCATCGAGGCCGAGGTGATCGACCTGCGCACGCTGCGGCCGATGGACACCGAGACCTTCATCAACTCCGTGAAGAAGACCGGCCGTGCCGTCACGGTGGAGGAGGGTTGGGCCCAGAGCGGCGTCGGCGCCGAGATCGCAGCGCGCATCATGGAGCACGCCTTCGACTACCTGGACGCGCCGGTGACACGCGTTTCGGGTAAGGACGTGCCGATGCCCTACGCAGCGAACCTGGAGAAGCTCGCGCTGCCCTCGGCAGCCGAAGTGGTCGAGGCCGCCAAAGCCGTCTGCTACAGGTAGACCATGGCAGGGCCCAAGGAACAGCCACTTCCGCCTGACGTGATTGGACGCGAGGACGCGATCGAGATTTTGCGCGTGTTCGTGCTCGACGGCGGGCTGTCGATGGCGTTCCAGCGTGCCTTCGAGGAGCCTGACATGTGGGGCCTCTTGCTCGTCGATCTCGCTCGTCATGCCGCGCGCGCCTACGCGCGCGAGAGCGAGATGAGCGAGGAGGATGCGCTCGGCCGGATCCTCGACATGTTCGAGGCCGAGATCGAGCGTCCGACCGATCTCGGCACCACGACGCCGCGCGGTCAGAAGGGGCACTGAGCGTGGCGATCGAATCCCATCACTGCGATGTCATGCTGGAGGCGATCGGCGAGGCCGAGGCCTTCCCTGGCTCCAAAAATATTCTCGACAAGCTCGGCATCCCCTGGATCGATCTTGCCGACGACCGCTCCATCGCCATGATGAAAACGTGGCGTTCCAATCCCGCCAATGAGCGCCTGTGGCAGGGCGACATCGGTAACTAATCCTGGTCTGTTCGTCTTCCGGTGGGTCGGGAGACGACGTTTTGAGAAGTTCTTCGTGAGGTCAGCATGCCCATCAACATCCTGATGCCCGCTCTCTCGCCAACGATGGAGAAGGGCAACCTCGCCAAGTGGCTGAAGAAAGAGGGCGACAAGGTCAAATCCGGCGACGTCATCGCCGAGATCGAGACCGACAAGGCCACGATGGAGGTCGAGGCGATCGACGAAGGCACGATCGCCAAGATCCTGGTGCCCGAAGGCACGCAGGACGTCCCCGTGAACGATGTCATCGCCGTGCTTGCCGGCGAGGGCGAGGACGTGAAGGCCGCGGGCGCTGCCAAGCCCGCCGCGTCGGCTGCGCCGCCGAAAGCCGCGGAAGCACCGGCTGCCGCCCCAGCCCCCGCACCGGCTCCGTCGACGGCGGCACCGCCTCCTGCTGCTGCTCCTGCGGCACCGGCTGCGCAAACCAACGGCCAAGGCGGCCGCGTGTTCTCCTCGCCGCTGGCGCGCCGTCTTGCCAAGGATGCGGGGATCCAGATCGCGATGGTCACCGGCACCGGCCCGCACGGACGTGTCGTCGCGCGCGACGTCGAGCAGGCCAAGTCCGGCAAGGGCCTGAAGGCGCCGGCAGCGGCGCCGTCCGCTGGACCGTCAATCGCGCCGACCATGTCGGACAAGCAGATCCTGGCGCTGTTCGAGCCGGGCTCCTACGACATCGTCCCGCATGACGGCATGCGCCGCACCATCGCGCAGCGCCTGACCGCGTCGATCCAGAACGTCCCACACTTCTATCTCACGATCGACTGCGATATCGGCAAGCTTCTGGTCGCGCGCGAGGAGATCAACGCGGCAGCTCCAAAGGACAAGGAGAAGAAGCCGCTCTACAAGATCTCGGTCAACGATTTCGTCATCAAGGCGATGGCGGTCGCGCTGCAGAAGATCCCGAACTGCAATGTGAGCTGGACCGAATCCGGCATGGTCAAGCACCACCATTCCGACGTCGGTGTCGCGGTGGCAATGCCCGGCGGCCTGATCACGCCGATCATCCGCAAGGCAGAGACCAAGACGCTGTCCACCATCTCCAACGAGATGAAGGATTTTGCGACCCGCGCGCGGTCGCGCAAGCTGAAGCCGGAAGAGTACCAGGGCGGCACCACCGCGGTATCGAACCTCGGCATGTTCGGCATCAAGGACTTCACCGCGGTGATCAACCCGCCGCATGCGACGATCCTTGCGGTCGGCACCAGCGAGGAGCGGCCTGTCGTGCGGGGCGGCAAGATCGAGATCGCACAGATGATGAGCGTGACGCTGTCCTGCGACCACCGCGCCATCGATGGCGCGCTCGGCGCCGAGCTGATCGGCGCGTTCAAGCAGCTGATCGAAAATCCCGTCATGATGATGGTGTGAGCCGCGACCGGTGAATACGTAGGGTGGGCAAAGGCGCAACGCGCCGTGCCCACCTTTTCATAGCGTTGGAAGGCGGTGGGCACGCGTCGCTTTGCCCACCCTACGAAGTCCAGTTGAATGGGAGCCGCAATGGCCGACACATCCTTCGACGTCATCATCATCGGCTCCGGCCCCGGCGGCTATGTCACCGCGATCCGCGCCGCGCAGCTCGGCCTCAAGACCGCGATCGTCGAAAAGTCCTATCTCGGTGGCATCTGCCTGAACTGGGGCTGCATCCCGACCAAGGCGCTGCTGCGCTCGGCCGAGATCTACCACTACATGCAGCACGCCAAGGATTACGGCCTGTCGGCGGAAAAGGTCTCGTTCGATCCGAAGGCGGTGGTGCAGCGCTCGCGCGGCGTCTCGAAGCGGCTGAACGACGGCGTCGGATTCCTGATGAAGAAGAACAAGGTCAGCGTCATCTGGGGCGCCGCCTCGATCGATGCGCCCGGCAAAGTCACTGTGAAGAAGTCCGACGTCGAAGGGCCGAAGGGTTCGCTGGGCGAGGGGACTTATCAGGCCAAGCACATCATCATCGCGACCGGCGCGCGGCCGCGCGTGCTGCCGGGGCTCGAGCCCGACAAGAAGCTGGTCTGGACCTATTTCGAGGCCATGATCCCGGAGCGTATCCCGAAGTCGCTGCTGGTTGTCGGCTCGGGTGCCATCGGCATCGAGTTCGCGTCCTTCTTCCACACCATGGGGTCCGACGTCACCGTAGTCGAGGTGCTGCCGCAGATTCTGCCTGTCGAGGACGCGGAGATCGCGGGCCTTGCACGCAAGCGCTTCGAGAAGATGGGCATCAAGATCATGTCCTCGACCAAGGTGACGAAGCTCGACAAAAAGGCCGACAGCGTCGTCGCCACCATCGACGACGGCAAGGGCAACCCTGTCACGACCGAGTTCGAGCGCGTGATCTCCGCCGTCGGCGTCGTCGGCAACATCGAGAATCTCGGCCTCGAAAAGCTCGGCGTCAAAACTGATCGCGGCTGCATCGTCATCGACGGCTACGGCAAGACCAACGTTCCTGGCATCTACGCCATCGGTGACGTTGCCGGTCCGCCCATGTTGGCTCACAAGGCCGAGCATGAGGGAGTGATCTGCGTCGAGGCAATCAAGGGCCTGCATCCGCACGCCATGGACAAGAACATGATCCCGGGCTGCACCTATTGCCATCCGCAGGTCGCCTCCGTCGGCCTCACCGAAGCCAAGGCCAAGGAGAGCGGTCGCGAAATCCGTGTCGGCCGCTTCCCCTTCGTCGGCAACGGTAAGGCGATCGCGCTCGGCGAGGACCAGGGCCTCGTCAAGGTGATCTTCGACAAGAAGACCGGGCAGCTCCTCGGCGCCCACATGATCGGCGCGGAGGTCACCGAGCTGATCCAGGGCTATGTCGTCGCGATGAACCTCGAGACGACGGAAGAGGAACTGATGCACACGGTCTTCCCGCATCCGACGCTGTCGGAAATGATGAAGGAAGCCGTGCTGGATGCGTATGGAAGAGTGTTGAACATCTGACCGCTGTCGTCATTGCGAGCGTAGCTAAGCAATCCAGAGTTCATCCGCGGAAACGGTCTGGATTGCGTCGCTTCGCTCGAAATGACGGGCGCGGAGAGGCCATTGGCATAAGAAGAAAGAAATAAGCCATGAAAGACAACGACAACCTCACCATCGAACGCCCGACCTTCGTCACGCATCTCGAATGCGCGATGGAGGGCGATCAGTATCCGGCCGACCAGGTTCACAATCTGTCGAAAGCCGGCAAGCCATTGCTGGTGCGCTACGACCTCGCGGGCGTGAAGAAGGCGCTGACCAAGGAGGCGCTGAGCCAGCGCCCCGCCGACATGTGGCGCTACCGCGAACTGTTGCCGGTACGAAAGTGCAAGGACATCGTCTCGCTCGGCGAGGTGACGACGCCGCTGATCCGGCTGCCAAAACTGACGCAAAAGCTCGGCGGCGGCGAGATCATTGTGAAAGATGAAGGCCGCCTTCCGACCGGCTCGTTCAAGGCGCGCGGCCTCGTCATGGCGGTGTCGATGGGCAAGGCGCTCGGCATCAAGCACATGGCGATGCCGACCAACGGCAATGCAGGCGCGGCGCTTGCTGCTTATGCGACCTCCTGCGGCATCAAGACCACGATCTTCTGCCCCGCCGATACGCCGGAGGTGAACGTCAGCGAGATCGAATTGCAGGGCGCCACCGTCTATCGCGTCAACGGCTATATCGACGATTGCGGCAAGATCGTCGGCGAGGGCAAGGCGAAGGTCGGCTGGTTCGATACCTCGACGCTGAAGGAGCCGTACCGGATCGAGGGCAAGAAGACGATGGGGCTGGAACTCGCCGAGCAACTCGGCTGGGACGTGCCCGACGTGATCTTCTATCCGACCGGCGGCGGCACCGGCCTGATCGGCATGTGGAAGGCGTTTGATGAGCTCGAGAAGATCGGCTTCATCGGATCGAAGCGCCCGCGCATGGTTGCGGTGCAGGCGTCCGGCTGCGCGCCCATGGTGCGGGCCTATGAGGAGGGCACCGAGCACGCAGCGCGCTGGGAGGATGCCCACACGATCGCCTCGGGAATTCGCGTGCCGCAGGCGATCGGCGATTTCCTGATCCTGCGCGCCGTGCGCGAGAGCAAGGGCTTTGCTATTGCGGTCGATGACGACAAGATCTCGTCGGCGCTGAGCGAGGTCGCGCGTGAGGAGGGGTTGCTGTTGTGTCCCGAGGGTGCCGCGACCTACGCCGCCTACAAGCAGAGCCTCGCAGACGGCCGCGTCACCAAGAACGATCGCGTTATGCTGTTCAACTGTGCGACCGGCCTGAAATATCCGCTGCCGCCGGTCACCCGCACGCTCGACCGCCACAAGCCGATCGACTTCTCGCAGTTCTAGCGCGGGCTCGTAGTTCTCCCTCTCCCCGCAAGCGGGAAGAGGTGAAAAGAGACGCTGTAGGAAGACGCAGATGCGAAAGATGATCTGGGCCGCTCTGTTCGCAATCCTTAGCGCGACCGGCGCCACGCGCGCCGACACCTATCCCTCACGTCCGATCACCATCATCGTGCCGTTCGCGGCCGGGGGGCCGTCGGATGCGATGGCGCGCGTGCTCGCCGAGCGCATGCGGGCGAGCCTCGGCCAGGCGGTGGTGGTCGAGAACGTCACCGGGGCCGGAGGCTCGATCGGGGTGGGACGCGCCGTGCATTCGGCTCCTGACGGCTACACCATCTCCTTCGGCCATCTTGGTACGCACGTGGCCAATGGCGCTGTCTACAAGCTTCCTTATGATCTCGTCGCCGATCTCGAGCCGGTGGTGCTGCTACCTAGCAATCCCATGATCGTCGTCAGCAAGAACGCCGTGCCGGCAACATCGCTGAAGGAACTGCTCGCCTGGCTGAAGTCTCGCCCGGAGCCCGCGACCGCAGGCACGGCCGGTGCGGGCTCCGGCAGCCACATCGCCGGCGTCTATTTCGAGAGCGTTTCCGGCATCAAGCTGCAATATGTACCCTATCGCGGCACGGGGCCGGCGCTGAACGACCTCGTCGCCGGCCAGATCGACATCATCGTCGACCAGACCTCCAACTCCATCAACCAGGTTCGCGCCGGCACCATCCGTGCCTACGCGATCAGCGACAACAAGCGCCTGGCGTCCGCGCCCGAAATCCTCACCGCCGATGAGGCCGGATTGAAGGGCTTTCAGATGACGCTGTGGTCAGGCCTTTGGGTGCCCAAGGGCACGCCGCAGGAGATCATATCCAGGCTCAACGCCGCGGTGGTGGAGACGCTCGGCGATGCCGCCGTGAAGAAGCAGATGGAAAATCTCGGCCTCGAAATGCCGCCTCAGGACCAGCTCACCCCCGAAGCGCTCGGCGTGCGGCAGAAGGCCGAGATCGCCAAGTGGTGGCCGATCATCAAGGCGGCCGACATCAAGGTGGATTGAGGCGGGCTTGAGCGTGCTGCCTGACGTTCCGACCTCATCCTGAGGAGGGCGCAGAGCGCCCGTCTCGAAGGATGGCCGCTGGCGACAGCGGGGGCCTTCATGGTTCGAGACGCCGCTTCGCGGCCTCCTCACCATGAGGATAGAGATCACGCCGTGGCGTCGGCCCGTCCTCCGAGCGCCATCTCCAGGCATTGCATCAGCTCCGAGGCGACGAACGGCTTACCAAGGAAGCAGAGTGCGCCGGCCCTCAGCGCACGTGCGCGCACGCTCTCATCCGGAAAGGCCGTAATGAATATGAACGGCGTGGCCGAGCCCCGGGTACGCATCTGCGTCAACAGGTCGATGCCGGACATGACCGGCATCTGCACGTCCGCGATCACGCAACTGGCGCCGTTCAGATCGGTCGAGCCCAGGAACTCTTCGGCCGAGGCGAATGTGTGGACAACGTATCCGCGCGACGCCAGAAGATTGTCGATCGCGGCCCGCACATAGGGATCATCGTCGAGCACCGAAATCACTGAAGGCGCTGACAAGATGTCCGCTCCCGAGCTGCCTGCCGCCGCGCGCCGGCCGGGAGTCAAGGTGGGCCCATCAAGCGAGATTTGGAACTCATACTTAGGTTTGTTCGTCCCGCTTGGCATTCTGAATCCCGAGCGCCTCGTTCATTTTCACCAGCTCGGCCAGCGACTTGGCACCCATCTTCCGCATGATCTGGCCGCGATAGATCTTGACGGTGATTTCGGCCAATCCGAGTTCGGCGGCCACGTGCTTGTTCATCAAGCCAGACGCGACCAGGGACAGCACGTCCCGTTCCCGCGGGGTGAGCGACTCGAAGCGGGACCTGACGTTCGACACCGTTTTCTCAATCTCGCGGCGCTTGCGGTCGCGCTCGATCGCGGCCTGGACCGCGTCCAGCATGTCCTGGTCGCGCACCGGCTTTGTCAGAAAGTCGACCGCGCCACTCTTCATGGCCCGGACGGTCATGGGTATATCGCCATGGCCGGTGATGAAGATGATGGGTGTGTGGATGTTTGCCTTAGCGAGATCGGCCTGCAGGTCGAGGCCGCTCAGTCCCGGCAGGCGGATATCCAGCACCAGACAGCTGGGGACCTCCGGCGGTTTGCTTTGCAGGATCTCCTGCGCCGAGCCGAATGCAGCAGCCCTGAGGCCGACCGATTCAAAGAGATTGATGAGCGCCCGGCGCACCGACGGGTCATCGTCGACGACCAGGACTATCGGCTCATTGCTATCGGCCTGCGGCAAGGAGGGCGCGGGGCGATCGGTCACGACGCTTCCTCCCGATGCAAGGGCAGGGTGATCTGAAACGTCGCGCCGCACCCCTCATTGGGCGAGACCGACAGTCGTCCGCCGTGTGCCTCGACGATGGAGCGGCAGATCGAGAGGCCCATGCCCAGGCCGCTGGATTTGGTGGTGAAGAACGGTGTGAACATCCGATCAATCGCATCGGCAGAGATGCCGACGCCACGGTCCGTAACGCTTACCAGCACTGATCCATTTTTATCCGGACCGGAGCGGATCAACAGCTCACGCGGGTGGTCCTTGACGCCTTCCATCGCTTCGATCCCATTCATGATCAGGTTGATCAGCACCTGTTGTAACTGGATTCGGTCGCCGAAAATGTTGGGTAGTGCTGATCTCAACTCCATTCGCACCGATACGGCGTGGCTGGCCATCTCGCGCTGAACGAGCGCGACCGCCTCGCGAACGACCCCGTTGACGTCGAGAGGAACCATCTCGATGTCGGTTCTCTTGGCAAGTGCTCGGACGTGACGGATCACCTCGCTGGCGCGGTTGCCATCCTCGATGATCCATTCCACCGAGCGGCGCGCCCCTTTCAGATCGGGGGGACTACGCTGCAGCCAGCCGATGCACGCGTCGGCATTGGCCATCACGGCGGCGAGGGGCTGATTGAGTTCGTGAGCAATCGAGGCGGTCAGCTCGCCGAGCGTCGTGACGCGCGTCACATGGGCAAGCTCGGTCTGCGCCTTGCGGAGCGCCTGTTCGGCCTGGTCGGCGCGGATGGCCGCGGTCACATCGGTGCAGACGCCACGATAGCCGAGGAAATTGCCGTTGGCGTCGAAGAACGGCTTGCCGCTGGTGCGAACATAGGTCGGCTGTCCGTTCCGGTCCTTGCTCCGGTACACGAGGTCGCGAAACGGAGCGTGTGCGTCAAGTGCCGCCCGATGCTGTTGCCACTTCTCCGGTTGGAGCGCGGCATCGGGAGCAATGTCCCAACGTCTGAGCCCGACCGCCCAGAAAGGGGCCATGCCGGCCGTTTCGAGATGTTCGGAGACGCGGGTGACGCGATGGTCGGGCCCTGTCTCCCAGAACCAGTCGGACGCGGTTTCGGCATAGTCGCGGAAGCGCTGCTCGCTTTCGCGGAGTCGCCGTTCTGCCTCCTTGGCCGGGGTGACATCGCTCACCGAGCCAACGAACTCGACGCTACCACCGGCGTCTCGCAGGGCGCGGGCCACCGCGCGAACATATTTCACGGCGCCGTCGGGCATCACGAGCCGGTATTCGTGGTCGTAATCGCAACCCTCGCGCATCGCGCGCCCTGTGGTTCGTCGCACCGCGAGCCTGTCGTCCGGATGGATACGCTGGAGCATGAAGGGGATCGTGGGCTTCTCAGCCTCGTCGCATTGGAAGATGCGATATGTCTCCTTCGACCAGGTGATCTCGCTGGTCGCGGCCTTCCAGCCGAAGCTGCCGGTGTGGCTCAATTCCTGCGCCTGCGAGAGGTAAGCCTCGCTCTGTCGCAGCGCATTCTCCGCTTCCTTGCGCTCGGTGATGTTCTCGCAGGCGACCAGCACGATCTGCTTGCCACCAGCCTGCGGCATGGCCTTGGCGTTCTCGCGTACCCACAGGACCGAGCCGTCCTTGCGCACCTTCCGAATTTCCCAGGTATGTGACTGACCGACGGTCCCAAGGCACAGCGCAACGCATTGGCGGACGAAGCCGCGGTCTTCCTCGAAGAACACACCCAGCACCGATTGGCCGATCAGCTCCGCTACCGTATAGCCCAGTTGCGCAGCGCCGAACGTGTTCACGTTCACCACGGTTCCGGCAGGATCGACCATGAAATACATGACCGGGTTGTGCTCGAAGACCTGCTGCCATTGCGTCATAGCCTCGTGCAGATCGGCATTGCTGGATTTGACGATCGGCCTGAAGCGGCCGGTCCGCCGTTCGCTGAGGGCCCGCTGGATCAATCCCGACCCGATCAGGCACGCGAAAAGGAACGGAGCGATCACCAGGCGATCCTGCGGATCGGAGATGCGGAAATCAAAGAGGGGCGGGGCGGAGAAAAAGTCGAGCGCGGCAACGGCGAGGAGAGTGAGGAGAGCGGAGGCAAGGAAGCTGTCCATGACTGCGAACAGCAGGATCACCACGAGATAGCAGAACGCGGTCGCGGCGAGCCCGACCTGGAGGAAGAAACAGGCCGCGGTCACCAGCGCCAGCACAACGCAACCGAAGACGAATTGCGCTGCTGACTTCCAGATTTGTGCTATCTGGCCAGGCTTCATCGCAGACAGTCTCGGGTCATCTCTGCGGTGAATGCAAGTAGACCACGTTGCAACAACGTCGGCAATTCCCCCCGACCAAAGTCGGGTCGATGGCAAGGGCACGACGTGTCGCCTTCGGACCTGCGGCTCGCTATGCGGCCCGCCGCGAACGAAGCGCGGTTATGCTGGCCAGCGATTCGCGGAAGCCGTGCAGCCGGCGCATCGTGCGCCGTCTCGTTGCGAAGAGCATTGGCGCAAACCCCGGGCGACTACGGGACAAACCTAGGTATAGCTCGCCCATCCCTAGTCATGTCGGTCATTTACCTCCGTACAATTGAGAATGTTGTGGCTGACGGACTAGCCTCATGACCGATCGGGAAAGGTCGATGGTGCTGCCGCTGGCGGCGATCGCGAAAGAACCGGGTCTCAGGCGCAGGGTTCAAGCGGTCTCACCGACGGACGCAGGACGAAAGGCCAAGCGGCTGCGTTGCTCGGGATGTCGCCATGAGAGTGAAACTCTGCGTTCGCTGCCCGTACGTTCCGCAGGATCTGGCGGACCGCAACGACGCTTACGCCGCGCTTCATCTGTGCGTGCCGCAATAACGAAACGGCGATTCCCGCGATCCATTACGCGTCTGCTGTCCAGAGAAGGGAGCAGGTCGACGAACGAGGGAGAGAACAATGTGCGACAAGTCCGAGCAGTCTGAGTGCGAGCAGTCTGACCGCCGTCTTTCAGACCAGAGCTGTGCCGTCTGCAACAGGCAGTTTGGCTTGATCCGATACTATTCCTGGCGAACCGCGCTTTGTTCCAAGAAGTGCCTCGATCGTTTCCGTGCGCGCAGCGAACGCGACCGCCGTTGGTTGTTTCGAGCTCAAGTGGCGTAAGTTTTAGCCGGAGAGGTTGGCCGTTCAGCAATTCTGATCCATGAGGCTGCGTGTGAACCCATCGTGCAAGCTTCTCTTATCGGGCGTTCTCCTCCTTGGCCTCACTGCGGCGGTCCGGGCGCAGGAGGTAGGGCAAGGTGCGGCCCATCGCCAGCATCCTCCTCAGGATCAGGCTCTGCACGAAAAGTTCTATTCGACCTGGCACATGCCGGATAACCCGGCGCTCAGCTGCTGCAACAACGCAGACTGCTACCCGACCGACATCAGGTACGAAGACGGCAAGCTTTACGCTCGCCGCCGGGAAGACGGCAAATACATCCCGGTCCCTGCCCAGAAGGTAGAGCGGAACAGGGACAACCCGGATGGCCGCAACCATCTTTGCGCGCCGCCTCCCGCGCTTTCTCCGCTGGATACTGTCTACTGCTTCGCATTGGGAGGTGCCACATGAGGTTCGCCTTCGTCTTGGTGAACGATAGGACGCCGTTCCGGCAAACCTGGTGCTTGCAGTGCTGCGAGCGCATCCGCGGCAGCTATCTGCGCGAGATCGGAACACGTCTGCCCTATTGCGACTATGAATGCTACGCGCTGCTTCGTGAGGCCGGGGCGGAGCGGCAGGAGCGCGCGAGGGCGGCCTCATGAAGTTCGTGGTGGTCAATCACGAGCCGCCGTCGCGCGAGGCCGCGTGCAGCACCTGCTCGCAGCCGCTCCAATCGGGCTATATCCGGCATGCGCGAACGCAGCGCCGGTACTGTGACCATGATTGCTACCGCCAAAACGAGCTTGCGACGCTGATGATGGAATGGTCGATGCCCGGTCTCACAGGGACGCGGGCCACCGAAAACATCGCGACCGTCGCCAGTCGCGTCGTCGAAGTCCTCGCAGTCCTGGGGGCGGTGTCGTGCTGGAGCTCTACGATACAGATGTGGACTTTCTCGCGAGTATTGACCGACGCATGTTTGGGCGCTCACGACCTGATGGCGATGGAAGGAGGTGATAGCGAGCCACGCAATTGAGCCCGCGTGGGGCCGCAGTCACCAGACCTGAGAGGCGCCTCGTCCAGCCCCGGAGGCGTCGACCAGCGAGGGTGGGTTAGCAGATGGCGTAACCACCACGCCCCCTCCACATCGTGGTGGGTCACGCTTCGCTAGCCCACCCACGGCTCCAAAAGTCAATCAAAGTCGATCCAAGGCAGGGCTCAATCCGAGAGTCAATCCGCGCCGGTGAAGCTCGCAGGCGTTGCCGCTGCAGGTCTTGCGCGGACCTCCTGCGTCACCACGCGCCCGTCGGACTTCGCTGCCACCGCGCCGGCGTTCTCGAACCGGGCACGGTAAACCAGGACGTTCTCCATCACGCGCTGGACATAGTTCCGCGTCTCGGACAGCGGAATGCGCTCGACCCAGTCGACCGGATCGATCTTGGGGTCGCGGGGATCGCCGTGCGCCTGCACCCAGTCCCTGACCCGGCCACGGCCGGCATTGTAGCCGGCGAAGGTCATGATCTGGTTGCCGCGGTATTCCGACAGTAGCGCGCTGAGCTCGGCCGCACCCATTTGGGTGTTGTAGACGGGATCGGAGACCATGCGATCCCAGTCGTAGCTGACGCCGAACCGCTTGGCGGTGTCGCGCCCTGCCTCCGGCGTGACCTGCATCAGCCCGACCGCGTTGGCCGGCGACTTGTCGCGCTGGTCGAACGCGCTCTCGGTGCGCACCACCGAATAGATCACGCTCGTCTCGATTTCGGGCGCGACCTGCTTGTGCGGGGGAATGCCGATGGTCGGGAAGGCGTAGTGGTCGAGCGCGAGCCCGCGAGCGAGCGCCAGCTTGCCGATCTCCAGCATCGCGTGGGCGTCGTCGCGCCGGCCCGTGAGCTCGCCGAGCGCTTCGAGCGCGGCAGCGTCGGTGCTCTCTCCGGCAAAATCGGCGACGAAGGAGAACGCAACGTCGCGCTCGCCGACCTCGTAGAGCATGTCGGCCGCGCGCACGCGCTCATCCGAGGGCTGTGCCGTGTCGGAGGCGAGCACGGGCGAGGGCGCGCGCAGATCGATGCGTTCAAGGCCGAGCCTTGCACGTGCGAGCTGGCCGTAATAGGCGGTCGAATAACGTGCGGCCGCCTGGTAGCTCCGAAGCGCGTCGGCGGCTGCTCCCAGGGCTTCCGCCGCGCGGCCGCGCCAATAGTGCCCCCGTGACAGCGCGATCGGGTTGGCGGAGCCGCCGTCGATGGCGGCAAAGTGCGTCAGCGCCGTCTTGGGATCGTCGAGATAGCGCAGCGCAATCCAGCCGCACATGAAGTGATAGTCGATGCGGTAGACCTCCATCGCCGGAACGGCGGCCGCGCGCACCACGTCGTAGGCCGTCCTGAACCTGCCCTGGTCGAGCAGCTTGCGCGCCAGGAGCCGGCGCTCGCGCCACCAGGCATCGGTGTCCTGGAGCGCCATGGTGTCGGGAGAGGCCGCGAGGATGACCTGCGCCGCGTCGTCGATGCGGTCTTTCAGCATGTGCCATTGTGCGCGGCACAGCGTGTAGCCGAGATCGCGGCGCGCATCCGCCGGCACGTCCTCCAGATAGTCCTGGGCCTTGGTCTCCTTGCCGCTGACCGCGGCGCAGGCCTTCACGATGGCAAGCTCGTCGCTGCCGAGACGCTTTGCGGCGCGCCGTGCCGCGCCGTAGTCCCTGGCGCCAAGCCGCTTGTCCATGCGGGCGCGATGGTCATCCGCGGTCAAAAGTTCGCCGAACGTCTCGTAAGCGTCGCTCTCGGTGCGCTCGGACAATTCCTCCGCGCGCCAGGCGTCACGCACGAGCCTTGCGGCTGCGTCGCGATCGCCCTCGGCCAGCAGCACGCGCGCGAGCGCGAACTTGCCTTTGGGGCTCTGCGGCCGATCGGCGGTGAACTTGTGCACGGTCGCTGCATCGCTCTTCTCCTGCCAGAGCCGCGCCTCGGCGCGGCGACGGAACGAGGCGATGCTCGGCCAGTCCGGATTGGCGGCAGTGAACGCGACGTAACGATTGAAGTCGGCGGTCGTCTCTGAGTGCCGCAGGATGAACCATTCGGCGAGCTTTTGCCCGGCGGGATCGGCGATGCGGTTCCTGGCCGCGGTGGCGTCATCGGTCTTGGCCTTGCGCGCCAGATCGATCGCGTCCTTCAGCGCGGCGAGGTCGCCCGTCAGCGGCGGCCTCGAGGGCTTCTCCGAGGGGTCCTCGTCCTGCTTCTTCGATTTCCGTTTCGCTTCGGCATGCTTGCTGTGGCGATGCTTGCTGGCCGCAGCGCTGCGCTGCTTGCCGGCCTTCGCCTCATGCGTCTTTTTCGGACCGGATTGCTTGTTATGGCCTTTCGCCGCCGCCTCTGTCGAGACGAGCGCAAGTGCAGCCATGGCGAGGAAACACGCAAGCGAGCGTAGGCACTGGTTCATTCCATGGTCCCCCTGCGAAACCATCAGCACAAACCAAGATCCGCGACGTGATGCGGGCTTGAGCGACTCAAACGATAGCACGGCCTCGTTTGATCGATGTCACGCTCCGGCAACATTGCGGCAAAAATGCCGCCGAAATCGAACCTGAGAGCTTTTGCAACTCACGCTCAGCATGGCACGGGCCGCTCCGTGAAATCGTAAATGCGTGTTAACCTTTGATGGATTGCGCCAGCGGCTATCGCAAAAACCCCTGCGAAGCAGCCTTCAAGACCAGATTGCGCGTGTTTCAGGCTACGGTTCCGGTGTATGGAGTCGCAAGGTTCCTCAATCCCAAATGACCCAAGCCCGCCATGCCGATTTTCAACCAATCGATCAGGCGCAAGATCGTCGGCATCGCCCTCGGCCTGATCGTGCTGATGGTGGTCACCTCGATCCTGTCGATGGTGATGTCGAGCCGGGTCGGCAATCTCCTCGATGAGCTGACCAATCGGTATATTCCCGCCTATGGCGACCTGGCGCGTGCCAATGTCCGTTCGCTGGAGCGGGCGCTGGCGCTGCGGCGCATGGTGATCGCCAAGATGCAGACGCCACCGGACGAGGAGGGCTTTGCGGCCCGCCTGCGCGACTACAGGCAGACGGACGCGCTGGTCGTCAAGGAGGCCGAAGCTGCGCGCAAACTGATCAACGCGATCATCGAGGACGAGAGCACGCCGTCGGACAACGCTGCGCTCGGACGGATCGACGCCAGGATCGAGAACGCTCTTTCGGAGCTGCGCCGCGAGCTCACCGAGGCCGACACAAGGCTGCTGAAGCAGCTCGACGCAAAGGACTTCGCCGCGGCGCGTGATACGATGACCCAAGTCGATACGCTGCGCGATGTGTTCAACCAGCGGATCGACACGATCCGCGCCGACATGCTGGGGCAGGTGTTCGCGAGCACGAGGGCGGTGATCCGCCACCAGACGCAGACGATCGTCATCTCGGCTTTGGTGACCCTGCTTGCGGCGATCGTCGGGCTCGCCTTCGCGCTCCTGGTATCGAGCGGCATCACGCGTCCGGTGCGGCTGCTGCTCGCCGGCACGCGCGAGGTCGAGGCGGGCCGCTTCGACCATACGATCAGCGTGTCGACGCAGGACGAGATCGGCGAGCTCGCCGCCGCCTTCAACCGCATGATAGAGCAGCTCCGCCGCAACGAGCGCATCCGCGAGACCTTCGGCCGCTACATCGACCCGAAGGTGGTGCAGGGGCTGATCGACCGGCCCGAGGTCGCCGTCGACGGCCAGCGGCGCGTGATGACCATCATGTTCTGCGACATGAGCGGCTTCACCTCGATGAGCGAGGGCATGACTCCGCGTGGTCTCGTCAAGGTCATGAATCACTATTTCACGGTCATGTCGGAACCCATTCGGGCCAACCGCGGCGTCATCGACAAATATATCGGCGATGCCATCATGTCCTATTGGGGCCCGCCTTTCATCGAGGAGGCCGAGCAGGCGCAACTCGCCTGCCATGCCGCGCTCGACATGGCCGACCAGGTGCCAGCGCTTCAGAAGCAGCTCCCCGATCTCCTCGGCATCCGCGCCATGCCGGCGCCATGCGACCTCAGGATCGGCATCGCCACCGGCGAGGTTCTGACCGGCAGCATCGGCTCGGAGCTGATGATGAGCTTTACCGTGATGGGCGATGCGGTGAATCTCGCCTCGCGGCTGGAGGCGGCGAACAAATTTTACGGCACCCGCATCCTGATCTCGCAGGCGACCGCCGCGGCGCTCGGTGTAAGCCTCGAGCTGCGCGAGATCGACCGCCTTGCGGTTGTCGGCCAGAGCATGCCGCAGCCCGTGTTCGAGGTGATGGGCAAGGCCGGCGCGCTCCCGCAGGAGCAGATCAGCCTGAGGGCGCACTATGCCGAAGGGCTTGCGGCGTACCGCGGCAGCCGCTGGGACGAGGCCCGGAACGCCTTCAACGCGGCATTGGAGAGCGTTCCCGGCGATGGTCCGTCACGTACACTGCTCGCCCGCCTCGACAGGCTCCAGGCAGATCCACCCACCGCCGATTGGGACGGCGCCTGGCGGATGGAGCATAAATGATCCAGACGCGTTGCTCCGAGTGAGTTGAGCCGGTCCAGGTTCCGCCTCGAGGTGTGCTATGAAGGCGCCCGTGAATTTACGGAGTGATCCATGAAGAAGGGCGATGTCATCTGTCCGCATTGCAAGGCGGGCTTTCGGCGGCTTGAGCTGGCGACGGAGCCGCCGACGACCGGCGAATACCGCTGCCCGGCCTGCGACGAGGTCGTGGAGAAGTTCGACGGTCTCGCCTTCGTGGCCTACCGTCTGACGATCCAGCCCTCGACGAAGGGTATCCGCGCGTAAGGCTGCGTTCTCTGCCGGCAATCGTGCGGCGCTCCAGCATCCCTGAGATGCAGTAAACCCGACGCGCGCTTCGGGCGAGACCGCGCTGGATAAAAAATTGATTTAGTCAGATAACGATGTTGGCCGTGACCTATTTCGTGAGCTTACGCTGATCCTCTTCGAAGGCGTTTTACGGGGACACGCCGATGACGGAACTTCAGGACAGGCTGGAACGGTTTGAGACGCTCACCGCCGAGTGCGAGCTGATCGCCAAGCTGGCGACCGACAGCGCAAAGCGGGAGTTCTACCTCAAGCTCGCGGATCACTACTACGAGCTGGCGGCCGACGCGCGGCGGGCGATCGCGCCCAAAGCTGCGGCGTGACGCGGGCCGAAAGCCGTTCTTAACACTTGGCGCGCATCCTCTGGGGATGTGAGGGCTGATCGCGCCACGATTCCTCACAGCTGGGAATGCTGGAGCCTATTGCCGTGCAACGGCTCCAGGAACTGTCCTTTGCAGGTCATCCCATGCGGGCTGTTGTAGTCATCTTGCTTTCACTCATGACGGCGGCCTGCGAGCCGGAGCAGGACATCACCGGCTCGACCGCTGTTTGCCCGCTGCGCAGCTACAGCTCCTACAATGCGAGGGACATGAATCAGTGCGTCGCCGCCTGCAAGTCCTGCGATCGCGGCACGACGGTGACCTGCACGACTGCCTGTACGCTGAAGGGCGCCCGGTGAGGAGCGCTGCTCGCGCGTGATCCGACAAGGCTCTCTTCATCGGAGACGGGAGGCCAATGGCGATGCTTTTCGACGGTCCCCTTCGTTCCGAAACGCCGGCGCCCGGCCGTACATCAGCGCCCGCCACAGCCATTCGATCGGTCCGTAGGCAAAATGCGTAAGCCAAAGCCGGCTCACCACCACCTGTGCGGCGTAGATCGTCACGACGAGAAGCAGGCCGACCGCCGAGCCGAGCTTGCCAAACAGTCCGAGGCCATAGCCGTAGAAGATGAAGCCGAGCACGACCGACTGGACGATGTAGTTGGTGAAGGCCATGCGTCCGACCGGCTCGGCGAAGCGGAGCAGCCTTGCGCCGGCCGACGTCCGTTCGGCGGCGATCACCAGGACGGCGTATCCCGACGCCAGGACGATCTGGCTGGCCGAAGTCGCAGACGGGTGCGCCAGCCGCGCCAACAGCAGGCCGCCCGCGATGGCCGCGAGGCCGGCGATCGCCAGCAAGTTTCGGCGTCCGGCCGCCTCAGTGAACAGTCTTCCTCTCCAGCATAGAATGCCCACAAGGAAGAGGCCGATCGTGCGCGGAAACACGTAGAGATGCAGCGGCAGAAAGGCTGGGAGCTCTTGCAGGCGCAGCGCCAGCACCTCCGCAAAGCTTCCGTTTGCGTAAGTCTGGTTCGCTGTCCTCACGAGCGCTGCCAGGGTCGTCCGATCGGGGAAGGCGATGAGAGACGGCAGCACCGGTTGCAGCACATAGAAAATCAGCATGATTGCCGCCACGATCGCGATCATCCAGCGCGGCGCCCATAGAAGGGGCAGCACGACCAGGCCGGCCAGCGCGTATTCGGTGAGGATATCGCCGTTCCAGATCAGGACCAGGTGGATCACCCCAAATAGCAGCAGCACGAGCAGCCGCCGGACGAGGAGGCGCGCCCGTTGCGGCGAGGTGCCGAGCCGGTCGAACTGGATGGCAAGGCCCACGCCGAACAGGAGCGAGAACAGTGCGAACGCCTTCATGTCGACGAACAGCGCGAGCGCCGCGTCGACGACGCCGTTCAGCGTCGGGTCCGGGCTTGAGAGGAGAAGCTGCCGAAATATCGATACGCGAAACTCGGTCTCGAGGTTGATCGCCAGCACGCCGAACAGTGCCAACCCCCGCAACGCGTCGATCGCGCCCACCCGATGCGAGGGATCCGTCGGCGCATTCGCCATTGTGAGGTCGGTTGCGAATTCCACGGCGGCGTCAGTAGGGCAAGCACGGCGGTCGGCGAAGCGCGCCGCGGGAACGAGAAGACTCGTCCTCTTCTGATCATCCGTCATGAGCTGCGACTCAGCTAGGGGGAATATTCATGGTTAGGCCTGAACTAGGATGCACGCAGCACGCCTCAACACCGGGGGTTGTGACCAAGTGATCTTCCGATGGTATCAAGGTAGTCTTGATCGTGTCTCGGGAGCCACGATTGTGCTATCAAAGCAACACCTGTTCCGGATTTAACCGTCATTGCGGTTCGTTCTTATCCGCGCCGCTTTTTGGCCACACCCCTCCATGAATAAAATCTCCATAAATTTTTCAGGGCTGCGGCGCTCGCAACAGCGAAGGAAAAAATCCCAGGGTTCATTCAAATCTTGGGCGTTGTTTTCCGGGTCTGACAAGGGTTGACCGAGGAAACTGGTTCACGATGGACGCCAAGACGAACATCAAGCAGAGGCTGCCGAGCCGTCACGTGACGGAAGGCCCTGCGCGTGCGCCCCATCGCTCGTACTTCTACGCCATGGGTCTGACCACCGAGCAGATCCACCAGCCCTTTGTCGGCGTTGCCTCCTGCTGGAATGAAGCCGCTCCCTGCAACATCGCACTGATGCGCCAGGCGCAGGCGGTGAAGAAGGGCGTGGCGTCGGCCGGCGGCACGCCGCGCGAGTTCTGCACCATCACTGTCACCGACGGCATCGCCATGGGCCATGACGGCATGCGCTCCTCGCTGCCGTCGCGCGAATGCATCGCCGACTCCGTCGAGTTGACGGTTCGCGGTCACGCCTATGACGCCCTCGTCGGGCTCGCCGGCTGCGACAAGTCGCTGCCTGGCATGATGATGGCGATGATCCGTCTCAACGTGCCTTCGATCTTCATCTATGGCGGCTCGATCCTGCCCGGCAACTTCCGCGGGCAGCAGGTTACCGTTCAGGACATGTTCGAGGCCGTCGGCAAGCACTCGGTCGGCGCCATGTCCGACGAGGACCTCGACGAGATCGAGCGCGTGGCGTGCCCCTCGGCGGGCGCCTGCGGCGCGCAGTTCACCGCCAACACCATGGCGACGGTTTCGGAAGCCATTGGGCTTGCGCTGCCGTACTCAGCCGGCGCTCCTGCGCCCTACGAGATCCGCGACGCCTTCTGCATGACCGCAGGCGAGAAGGTGATGGACCTGATCGCTGACAACATCCGGCCGCGCGACATCGTCACCCGCAAATCTTTGGAAAACGCGGCGGCCGTGGTCGCGGCCTCCGGCGGCTCGACGAATGCTGCGCTGCACCTGCCTGCAATCGCGCATGAAGCCGGCATTAAGTTTGACTTATTCGACGTCGCCGAAATCTTCAAAAAGACACCTTATGTCGCGGATTTGAAGCCGGGCGGCCGTTATGTCGCCAAAGACATGTTTGAAGTTGGTGGCATCCCGCTTCTGATGAAGACGCTGCTCGACAACGGCTTCCTGCACGGTGATTGCCTCACTGTGACGGGCCGGACGATCGCCGAAAATCTCAAGAGCGTGAAATGGAATCCGCACCAGGACGTGGTGCATCCGGCGGACAAGCCGATCACCGTTACCGGTGGTGTGGTGGGTCTGAAGGGCAATTTGGCGCCAGAAGGTGCGATCGTGAAAGTCGCGGGAATGTCCAACCTCAGGTTTACCGGCCCAGCCCGGTGCTTTGACCGTGAGGAAGACGCTTTCGAGGCGGTCCAGAAGCGCACCTACCGGGAAGGCGAAGTCATCGTGATCCGCTACGAGGGGCCGAAGGGTGGTCCCGGCATGCGGGAAATGCTCCAGACCACCGCAGCGCTGACCGGCCAGGGCATGGGCGGCAAGATCGCGCTTATCACCGATGGCCGGTTCTCGGGCGCCACCCGCGGCTTCTGCATCGGCCATGTCGGCCCCGAGGCGGCGATTGGCGGCCCGATCGGGCTGCTCGAGGACGGCGACATCATCGAGATCGACGCGGTCGCCGGCACTCTTAACGTAAAATTGAGCGACGATGAGCTGGCTCAACGCAAGACCAAATGGCGTTCCCGCGCGACTAACCATACGTCGGGTGCGCTGTGGAAATATGCTCAGCAGGTAGGACCGGCGATCGGCGGGGCAGTGACCCATCCGGGCGGCGCGCACGAGAAACAGTGCTATGCGGACATCTAGGCGTACCATAGTTGCGTTTGTGTTGGGGGTCTCCGCGCTGGCCGCGCCGGCGCTCGCCTTCGACGGTGCGCCGGTCAATCCGCAGGATGCGGCCATCCCGGTCGTCTCACCGGCGCCGGGTAGCGCCGCGGCGCTGCGCAAGGGCGTGCCACCGCCTGCAACCAATCCCGATGCTTCCTTCACCGCACTGCAATACGCCGCAGAGGGCGGTCACCCCATCGCGCAGTGGAAGCTTGGGCGGATGTACGCCAATGGCGAGGGCGTCGCCCAGGATGATCTGCGCGCCTTTGACTATTTCAGCCGGCTCGTGAACGCACATGCGACCGACAGCCCGTCGCTGCCGCAGGCCCCGATGGTGGCGAACGCCTTCGTCGCGCTCGGCCGCTATTACCTCAACGGCATCCCCAACTCGAAGGTGAAGCCGGATGCAGAGCGGGCACGTGAGCTGTTCTCCTACGCGGCGGCCTATTTCGGCAACGCCGACGCGCAGTATGATCTTGCCCGGCTCTATCTGAAATCGCCGGACGCCTCGCGCGACGCCTTTACGCAAGGTGCGCGGTGGCTGGGCCTTGCCGCGCAGAAGGGCCAGCACGAGGCGCAGGCGCTGCTCGGGCAGATGCTGTTCAATGGCGATCGCCTGCCGCGGCAAGCCGCGCGCGGCCTGATGTGGCTGACTCTGGCGCGTGATAGCGCGGGTCCAGACGAGACCTGGATCAAGGAAAGCTACAATCGCGCCATCACAAAAGCCTCCGATGACGAGCGCGCGATGTGCCTGCAAATGCTCGAGCAGTGGGTGCAGGGTCGGCGAGACTAACAGTCGCGACTGATCGGCAGCCTTACGCCGCCTCGAGATCCAGATCCGCCCACACCGGCACGTGGTCCGACGGCTTCTCCCAGCCGCGCACATAGCTGTCGATCCCGACATTGGCGAGCTTGTCGCTCGCCTGCGGCGACATCAGGAGATGGTCGATCCGCAAGCCCTGGTTCTTCTGCCAGGCGCCGGCCTGATAATCCCAGAAAGTGTAGAGCCCGGGCTCGTCGGTGACCGCCCGCAACGCGTCGGTGAGCCCAAGGCCGAGCAGGGATTGAAAACTCTCCCGCGTCTCGGCCTTGAACAGGGCGTCTTCGGTCCAGGCGGCGGGATTGTGGACGTCGCGGGCGGCGGGAATCACGTTGAAGTCGCCGGCGAGGATCAGCGGCTCCTCGGCCTTGAGACGCTCCCTCGAATACTCAAGAAGCCGCGACATCCATTTGAGCTTGTAGGGATATTTCTCGGTGCCGACCGGATTGCCATTGGGCAGGTAAAGGCAGGCGATCCGCAGGACGCCCTGCTTGAGCGTCACCACGCCCTCGAGGAAGCGGGCGTGCGCATCCTCATCATCGCCGGCAAGCCCTGACTTGGTCTCGTCGAACTTGAGCTTGGACAGCAGTGCCACGCCGTTGAACGTCTTCTGCCCATGGGTGACGACGTTGTAGCCGAGCGCCTCGATCTCAAGCCGCGGGAAGGCATCGTCGACGCATTTGATCTCCTGAAGGCAGACGATGTCGGGCGAGCACTCCTTCAGCCAGGTCATCAGATGCTCGATCCGCTGCCGGACCGAGTTCACGTTCCAGGTGGCGATGCGGATCGTCATGAGGGGGATACTCCAGGCTGGGGCACCGTTAGAACAAACTGCAAACGCAGCCGTCAAGGATGGGCCGCCGGGAAGCTCGAAATCTCCCAAGAAATTAACCCGGCTTAAGCAGGAGCTCTGCCATTCATGCCGAAAAAGGTCCTGACGGATGGGATGGCCCGGCAATTCCCCAGATACCAATGAACCGCGGAGCGGCCTGATAGGCGCGTTCCTCTATTGGCTCGGCGGCTTCGAGATCGAGGACGGCCTGACGGCCGATCTCAGCGAGCGCGAGATGCGCCGCATCCGGGCCAGGCAGGTCGATGCGGTCACGCAGTTGATCCCGGTGACCATGGCTGTGAACATGCTCACGGTCGCGATCGTGCTGATCATGTTCTGGGGCAGGGGCTGGAACGGATTCCTCGTCGTTTGGGGACTGACGATCACGACCGTTGCCGCACTGGCGTTGCGCGCATGGCAGCGCTCTCTCGTTCATCCGCCGCAGGAGGCCTCACCGCGGGCCACACGGCAGATCATGCGGCAGGCGTTTTTCCTTGCGGCGATCTGGGGCGTGCTGCCGATCGCTCTGTTCAGCCATGTCGGGCCGACCAGCCAGCTGATCCTGGCCTGCCTGATGGTCGGCATGATCTCCGGCGGCGCCTTCACGCTCTCGACTTTCCCGCGCGCGTGCCTCGTCTATCTCGCCACCATCACGCTCGCCTGCGTCGGTGCGCTGCTGTTGTGCGGCAGCGGGCCGTATCTGGTGACCGCGGTGTTCCTGCTGCTGTTCGCGTTCTTCATGGCGCGCAACATCGTCTCGCAAGGCAATCTGTTCCTCGGCAATCTCAAGGCGCAGCTCGCGCTCGAGCGGCAGACCGAGATCATCTCGCTCTTGCTGAAGGAGTTTCAGGAGAACGCCAGCGACTGGCTGTGGCAGACCGATGCGGAAGGGCACCTGGTGCACGTGCCCGAGCGCTTCGCGGCGGTCGCGCAGATGCCGCTGCCGCTGCTGCAGGGCGCGCATTTCGCCGACGTGCTCGACATGCTCTGTCCCGAGGACCAGAGCACCGCCTACGACATCGTCGGCCTGATGGAGCAGAGCGAGCCGCTGCACGAGATGAGCATCAAGGTCGTTGCCGGCGGCGAGGCGCGGCTGTGGTCGCTGACGGCAAAGCCGTCCTACGATCGCGACGGCCAGTTCCTCGGCTATCGCGGATTCGGCCGCGACATCACCGAGCGTTGGCGCGCGGAAAAGGCCGAGGCCGAAAACCGGGCGAAATCGAACTTCCTCGCCGTGATGAGCCATGAGATCCGCACGCCCATGAACGGTGTGCTCGGGCTTGCCAGCATGCTGCTCGAGACCTCGCTCGATCCGGAGCAGCGCGAGGCCGTGACTACGATCCGCGAATCCGGCGACAATCTCCAGCGCATCCTCAACGACATCCTCGACCTCTCCAAGCTGGAGGCCGGCCGTTTCGAGTTCGAGGCGATCGATTTCTCGCCACAGGCGCTGGTCGAGACGGTTGCCACAATCGTGCGCGCCAGTGCCAAGGCCAAGGGCCTCACGGTGAAGGTCTCGCTCGATCCGAGCGTGCCGCCGGCGCTGCGCGGCGACGTCGCCCGGATCAGGCAAGTGCTGCTCAATCTCGCCTCCAACGCGGTGAAGTTCACCGATGCCGGCGAGGTGACGATATCAGCCACCTGCCAGGTGCGGCGCGACCTGCTCGCGACCGTCGAGTGGACCGTGACCGACAGCGGCATCGGCATCGCGCCCGAGAAGGTCGGTCTGCTCTTCGCCGATTTCGCGCAGGCAGACGCCTCGATCAGCCGACGCTTCGGCGGCACCGGGCTGGGCCTGGCGATCTCCCGGCGCATCATCGAGCAGATGGGCGGCACGATCGGCGTCAGTTCGACGCCGGGCGAGGGCTCGACCTTCCGCTTCGCGCTGGTGCTGCCTTGGAGCCAGGCCCTGCTGTCCGACAGAGAGGCCGGCCGCAACGAAGCCGACGACCTCACGGCCCGCATCGCGGCGCTCGATCGGCCGCTGAAGGTGCTGGTGGCGGAGGATGACGCCGTCAACCGCATGGTCGTAAGCAAGATGCTCGGCGAGTTCGACGTCGACTTGCGCGTCGTGATCGACGGCGTCGAGGCGGTCGAGGCCGCCGCGGAGGGCGACCATGACGTCGTGCTGATGGACGTGCGCATGCCCGAGATGGACGGCCTAGCCGCGACGCGGGCGATCCGCGCGCCGGGCGGTCGCTTCGCGGTGCTGCCGATCATCGCGCTGACCGCCAACGCCTTCCCGGAGGACGTCAAGATCTGCCGTGAGGCGGGGATGTCTGACTTCTTGGCAAAACCCCTGCGCAAGCCGGCGCTGGTCGCGGCGTTGTTGCGAGCGCTGGATCAAATGGCCGCGAATGACGCGCCGCTCCAGCCGGAGCAGGGGCCGGCCGAATGGGCCGAGAGGACGAGCGAGGCCGACGCGTAAGGTCTGCGCGTTCGACATTCGAGGTGTCGAAACCATCCCGCCAGGAGGCGGGGACGTAGAAGATGGTGGTGGTCGATGGCGTGGGAGCTTACGCGTTACAGTTTTCCATAGACTCGGCCGGCGACCGCGCTCAGGCGCTCGACCGAGCCGGACTCCGGATGCGGCTTGACCGGCGCGAACAGGATCGAAGCCTGCCTGCCGTTCTTCCAGACATAGATGTTGACGGCGTTGCCGTTGCCCTTGGTGCAGGAATGCTCGCCGAACGCTTCACTGCCGAGCTCTGGTATCGCCACGTGTTGGCACGCGTCCGTGCGTTTCATCATGCTGATGACGGTGTCGCGCGAGATCGCGATCACCGCGACGACCATGGTGTTGCCCTCGCGATCGAACATCATGCAGCTGCCCGCGCCGGTCCGCTGGACGACAAGCGTGCTGTTGTCGAGAAAGCCGTCGGCATCCGCGGTAGTGAGCCATTCGCAATTGCCGAACCGCTCGCTGGTCTTGCCTACATTGCCGATGGCAACGCGCGCGACTTCGGTGAGCGGTCCGAGCAGCGCATCGTCTGCACGCCGGCTGATCGGATAGACGCTGATCTGCAGAATGTAATCGCCGGACAAGGCGACGACCGAGGCCTCCTGGCGCTGCGCACCGGCGGCGCTCGTCCCGCCCTGGCCTTCGTCGCCGATCCCGGACATTGCGTTGAGCGGCATGCGCTCGCCAAGCGTCTTGACGAAGGTCGCGTACAATTCCTTGGCGCGGTCCTTGTCGGGATTGCGGAACACGGTCAACATCATCGTGTCGCCGCGCCCGCCCTGGTAGATGCAGCCGCGGCCATCCTGATTTGAAATCAGTGACCATTTGAGCGCCGGCATCGCCCCGGTGAGCTCCTGGGCGCTGATGAACGGGCAGGTTTCGGCAGCGAACGCGGGAAGCACCGGGACGGCTGCGATTGCAAGGAATAGAACGAGGCAAGAGAACAGACGATCGATAATATGCATTGGATAATTTACTACCGCTATTGGCGCGCCATGGCCGATGAAGATGGGCACTATCGGTTCGCCGTGGCGTTATGATGAACGGCGGATCGGAGCACGGCTATCCCAATCCGCTCGCCACTGTTCGGGGGCAAGACGCCGAGACCGTTATCAGGAATTGGCACCATTCGGCGATCGTATTTCCGTGGGCTCCAGATTGCTTCGCGCTGATTGATCCGTGCTGATTGATCCGCCGCAATGCCCAGCAGCGACGAAGCTTACTCGGGTCTTCGCACGTAGAGCGAGATGAACCGGTCGATCATCGGGTTGATCTGCTCCGGCACTTCCAGCGACAGGAAATGCCCGGAGCCGACGGCCTTGGCCGTGACCAGCTGCGGGCACAGCGCCGCAAAACGGTCCAGATCCGCAAGCCGATGGGCCGCTTCGATGTAGAGCACCGGGACCCGGCACGCCTGGGCGCACTCACGCGCCCGATGCACATCCCAGGGGAACAGACTTGTAAACGTGGACACCAGCACGTGCTGCGGCGTCGCCAGGAAGGTCTGTTCAACATGGGCGCGGCATCTGTCGGTCGGCAGACAGGAGTCCGCCACAATTTTCAGCACCTCGTCCGCAAAATCCGCGCCCCTTAAGCCCTCCAGATACCCGGCGAACACCGTCCCTGCTGAGGCAGGGAAGAGCACTCCTGAATCGAGCAGCACCAGGCCTGCAGGAAAGTCCGGATAGCGGGCGGCGATTTCGAGCGCCATGTTGCCACCCATGCTTTGACCCACGATGACCGGCTTTGTGATCTGCTGTCGGTTGCACAGCCAGACGAGATCATCGGCGAAGCCTTCGATCGAATACGCCTGTTGCGGCTTGTCGCTCTCACCATGCCCCCGCAGCTCGGCATTCAACGCGCGACCTTGACGGGCGAAATACTCCATCTGCGGCGCAAAATGCGTGCGATCCCCGCCCAGGCCATGGACGAACAGGAATTGAAGCGGTCCCGCCCCGGCGATGTCGAAGGATAGCTGGATGCCGTCATGTGCGAGTTTCATGGATCATCTCTGTATTCACCGACGCGCCCAGGTGTCGATGGCGAGACCTTAATCTAAGTGGCGCCCGCGGCCGATGAAGATGGGCACTGCTCGTTGGCTGTGGCGCTATGATGCAGCGGCCGCCCAAGCGACCCGGCCGGATAACGTCCGACGGACTTCGATCTTGCGCTACGCCCCATGGGCGACTCTCTTCCCGATCTCACGGTTGTTCCGGTCACCCTTCGATTGCGGCCATTTCGATCAATCCCGGGAACAGCGGGATGGGCAAAAAGCACACGTTTTTGCGCAGACCACCTTAGAACCAAAGAGGGGGTCGTCCAAATCTGTTATCCGTGGCGTCATCCGGATAAAAAAGCAAAACTAGCTGTGTGAACAATCCCGCCACGGAGACGCAAATAAGTAACTTAATAAGCCCGATTTGTTGATATCGTGAAACCGCTTCGCCGTGGCTGCAAATAAAACCCAGACCCCAACGATTAGCTTTGCAAGCCCCGTGAATGCACCGAGATCGCCCCATCGCGCGAAGGCTGGGTATGTCAGCGCGAAGATGGCTAGCGATTAGGTATCGCGTATTGAAGTCCGTTTGTCCGGCCATAGAAACTGAAGAATCCGCGCAGGTAGTTCATGTGCAGTCGCAACGGTTATGCCGTTCCCTCCAAGCTTAACAGTCAACCGCTATAGTATGGTCTGGGGTTGAAGGGTCAAGAGAGCCGGCATTGTGACCCAGGTGACTGGCGTCAGCTCCGGGTCGATTCCGTTGAAAAAGGCCGCGGTTGCGACTCAGAGATACCAGTGATTCAGTCTGTCTAGTTGGCAGGACTGAAGATCATGATGGGACATCGGCAAGTCGAACAGGCTGCTTTGTTCTATGAGTTCTCGCTCGAGAGGCACGTCCCTTCCGACCATTTGCTTCGCTCGATCGATAGGTTTGTCGACCTTGAACAGGTCAGGCAGGATCTGGCGCCTTTCTACAGCAGCATCGGCCGGCCTTCGATCGATCCGGAGCTAATGATCCGGATGCTTTTAATCGGCTACTGCTTCGGCATCAGATCGGAGCGGCGCCTTTGCGATGAGGTCCACCTT
>NZ_JBANAZ010000210.1:0-1083 GCF_059803455.1 Bradyrhizobium sp. UFLA05-108
ATCGAAGCCGGCCTGACCGGTGAACGGCTGGTGTTTCTCACCGCCGATCGGCCGCCGGAACTGATCGACTGCGGCGCCAATCAGGCGATCCGTCAAAACGGCCTCTACAGCAGCCACCCGACGCTGGCGATCGATCTGCCGCGTCCTACGCCGGATATTCCGGCCGCGTGGCTGGCCTCCAGCGTCGACAGCGCGATGGCGCGCTTGCAGCATGGCGCTTTGCATATCAACTGCCCGTTCGCCGAACCGCTGTACGGCGGCGATGAGCGTCACTATGCCGAATGGTCCGCCGCGCTGGGCGACTGGTGGCAGAGCGATCGTCCGTGGCTGCAGGAAAGCGAGACGCATGCAGTGCCATTGCCGCAGCCGGACTGGTCTTTCTGGCGACAAAAGCGCGGCGTGGTGCTCGCCGGCCGCATGAGCGCACAAGAGGGCGCACAGGTGGCGGAATGGGCCGAAACGCTGGGTTGGCCACTGATCGGCGATGTACTGTCGCAGACCGGGCAACCGCTGCCCTGTGCCGATTTATGGCTCGCGCATCCGCAGGCGCAGCGCCTGTTGCAAGACGCGCAGCTGGTGGTGCAGTTCGGCGGCAGCTTGACCGGCAAACGCCTGCTGCAGTGGCAGGCGCAGTGCCGGCCGGAAGAGTATTGGGTCATCGACGAGCTGCCGGGGCGGCTCGATCCGGCCCAGCACCGGGGGCGGCGCCTGCGCGCCGGCGTGGCGCAGTGGTTGGCGCAGCATCCGGCGCAACCGCGCGCGCCGTGGGCCGCCGGGCTGGCTGCGCTGGCGGATAAGGCGCTGACGGCGGCGTCCACGCATCTGTACGATAACTTTGGCGAAGCGCAGCTGGCGCACCGCCTGCCGGAACTGTTGCCGGAGAACGGCCAGCTGTTTCTCGGCAACAGCCTGGTGGTGCGACTGATCGACGCGTTAACGCCATTGCCCGTCGCTTACCCGGTATTCAGCAACCGTGGCGCCAGCGGTATCGACGGTCTGATTTCCGCCGCCGCCGGCGTACAACGTGCCCCCGCCAGGCCAACGTTGGCGGTGGTCGGCGACCTTTCCGCACTGTATGACCTC
>NZ_JBANAZ010000211.1:0-1070 GCF_059803455.1 Bradyrhizobium sp. UFLA05-108
CGCCGATGCGGAACTCTCGGATCGTGTCCTCATGCGGGCCGGTCCGCTTCTTGACAACCGAAATCGCCCGGCGCACGCGGCCTAGCGCCTCGAAGTACCGCAGCAGGATCACGGTGTCGGCGAGATAGGTGACGTCTACGGGCGCCTTCATGTCGCCGACGAGCCCATGCTGGGCGACGATGAGAAACGTTGTGGCACCTCGCCTGTTTAGGTACTGCAAGAGCTCATGCATGTGGAGCACCAAGGCGTGCTCGCCACGCATGGCGGCTTGGTAACCGTTGAGGCTATCGATCACCACCGTCTGAGCGCCGTGAGTCTCGACGCAGCGTCGCACGCGCGAGGAAAATTCACCAGGCGTCAGCTCAGCTGCGTCGATTTGCTCGATGATGAGCTGCCCGGCATCGACCATCGCCTGAAGATCGATCTTCAGGCCCTTCGCGCGCTCGAATAGGATGCCCAACTCCTCGTCGAAGACGAACATGGCCGCGCGCTCGCCGCGATTTGCTGCGCCTTGGATGAAGGTGAGCGCAAATAGCGACTTGCCCGTTCCCGCCGGGCCGAGAACAAGGACGCTCGAGGCACGCTCGACACCGCCGCCAAGGAGCGCGTCTAGTTCGCCGGTCTCGGTCCTGAGAACGTCACGCGAGTAATCTGCCTTGTGCTCGGCCGAGACGAGTCGTGGGAAGACCTGAACGCCGCCCGTCGCAATGGTGTAGTCGTGAAAGCCGCCCCGAAACCTCCGCCCACGATATTTGACGACGCGCACCCGCCGCCGCTCGGCACCGTACTCGGGCGCGGTTTCTTCCAGGCGGATCACGCCATGCGCAACCGAGTGCACCGTCTTGTCAATTAGGTCGGTAGTGAGGTCGTCGAGCAGGAGAACGGTCGCGTTGGCCTTTGCAAAATAGTGCTTGAGACTCAGGATCTGGCGCCGGTAGCGCAGCGAGCTCTGGGCGAGCAGCCTGATCTCGGAGAGGCTGTCGAGCACGACCCTCTGCGGCTTCACGCGCTCGACGGCCTCGAAGATGCGCTTCGTCGTCTCGCCGAGCTCCAAGTCGGAGGAATAGAGC
>NZ_JBANAZ010000212.1:0-981 GCF_059803455.1 Bradyrhizobium sp. UFLA05-108
CGGCACCGCTATTCTGGGCGCGACGCTGAATCTCAACTTGCAGTGGCGTTTGCCGGAGATTGACGATCCGGTGCAGCGTCTGATGGAACCGGCGGTGCGCCAGAGCATGGGGAGCGAGGCGTTGGCGCAGCTGACCCAGCAGGTGGCGGCTTCGCTGCATTGGGTATTTCTGGTGTCGGCGCTGGTGTCGTTGCTGGCGCTGGCGGCGGCGATGCTGATCCCGGCGCGTTGTCGGCCGCAGGGCGAAGAAGAAGAGGCGGAGCAGGCGTAAGGGAGAAGGAAAGGGCGCTGCTGCAGAGCGCCCGGGATAGCCGGTGTGGCTTACTGCGTGTTGGAGGTATCCTGGCTGGTGCCGGTCTGCGCCGCGTCACCGCGATCGTCGCCGTTGTTCAGGCGGGTATAGACGATCTTCTGGGTGTCGTTTTCGCAGTGGCCGACCACCTGGCCACCCGCTTGATCGGCCTGATCGTTGGGCACGATCTCCAGTTTGAAGCCGGACTCCGGTACGCCGTTATTGACGATTTTTTGCGAAATGTCCGCTTTCACGCTTTCGCAGGAGGCCAGTGCCGCCAGCGGGGCGCCGGCCAGCAACACAGCGGTTAATATCAGCGTTTTTTTCATCACGTCATCCTTTTAGACAATGGACTTCCTGTAACAGGATAGCAGCAACGGCGACCGGGTTTCACGCTTGCCCGCCCGCCGCAGGCGGATTAAGGATTAATCCGACGGCCGGTCTGGCGATCCAGGCATTTACGGGTGTCCGGTTCCCAGTAGGCGTTGACGTTGTTGCTGTCGTTGCAACGGTCTTCGTCATCCGCGGCGCGATCGGCCTTGTCGAACTCTTTCTCGACGCGAGTGTTAACCTTGTGGCGCAGGGTTTTGGTATCATTCCACTGCTCTTTGCTCTGGCGCGCTTCTTCGGTGCTCATCGCGCCGCTGCCTTTGCCATCGACGGTGACGCAGGTGCTGCCCTGAGTGCAG
>NZ_JBANAZ010000213.1:0-1039 GCF_059803455.1 Bradyrhizobium sp. UFLA05-108
CGACCACTTCGGTTCGTCGCTTGATCTCGCCGTTGACGCGTTCGAGTGGATTGGTCGAGTGCAGCTTGGCGCGGTGCGCGGCAGGGAAGCTCATATAGGCCAGCACATCGGTCTCGGCCTCGTCCAGGAAGGCCGCGAGCTTGGGCAGCTTGGGGCGGAGTTGGTCGGCGACCTTGCGCCATTGCACCCGCGCCGCCTCGGCATCGTCCTGGGCAAAGGCGGTGGCAATGAAGGCGGAGACCACGCGCCGCCCGCTCTTGCCGGCATGCGCCAGCGCGTTGCGCATGAAGTGAACACGGCAGCGCTGCCAGGTGGCGTTGAGGACCTTTCCGACTGTAGCTTTGATCCCTTGATGGGCGTCGGACACGACCAGCTTGACGCCGCGCAGGCCACGGCGGGCGAGCTTGCGCAGGAACGCGGTCCAGAACGTCTCGGCTTCGGAGGGGCCGATGTCCATGCCGAGAACCTCGCGCCGGCCATCGCCGTTGACGCCGACCGCAATGATGACCGCGACCGGGACGATGCGCCCGTTCTGCCGCACCTTCACGTAGGTGGCGTCGATCCACAGATAGGGCCAGTCCCCTTCGATCGGCCGCTGCAGGAAAGTCTTCACCTTGTCGTCGATCTCGCCGCACAGCCGCGACACTTGGCTCTTGGAGATCCCCGTCATGCCCATCGCCTGCACCAGGTCGTCGACCGAGCGGGTCGAGACGCCCTGCACGTAGGCCTCCTGCACCACCGCAGTGAGCGCCTTCTCGGCCATCCGCCGCGGTTCGAGGAAGCCCGGGAAGTAGGAGCCCTTGCGCAGTTTGGGGATGCGCAGTTCGACCGTGCCGGCGCGGGTCTCCCAGGTCCGGTCGCGGTAGCCATTGCGCTGCGCCAGACGCTCCTGGCTCTTCTCGCCATAGCTCGCCCCGGTCAGTCCCTCGACCTCGAGCTCCATCAGCCGGTGGGCGGCAAAGCCGATCATCTCGCGCAGCAGATCGGCGTCAGGGGTCTTCTCTACAAGCGTCCGCAGGTTCATCATGTCGTCGGTCAT
>NZ_JBANAZ010000214.1:0-893 GCF_059803455.1 Bradyrhizobium sp. UFLA05-108
CGCTTTCCTTCTGCTCATCCATCAACGAGTCCATAGTAACATTTAATGCGTGCGCAAGCTTGGACACTATTTCAGCAGATGGTTTTATCTCCGGTTTCTTTTCGAGTTCCCAAATGTAGCTTTTCGTTGAACCAATCTGATTCGCCAGTTGCTCCAGTGAAAGTCCTCGATCAGTTCTTAGCTCTCTAATTTTTTCGTTCAGCATAGTGGCTCCCTCTTTTCTTGTTGAGTAGTGTTTGTTAGAAATTTGAGCGTTTCTATTGTTGGTAAGTATAGTCTAAAAGTATCGCTTCAGCAATACCGTGGTAATTCTCTAGCAATACTTTTAGTAGATCTATAGCTTGACTTTTTGGCTGTAAATGATACAATAGTTTTAGAAGCACAATTCCGTGCTTTGGTGACGAAGTGAGGTATGTATGAAGTCTGGGAATATCGCTAAGCGTTCAGGGCAGTATGAGATTATTGGGCCTAGGGGCGCCTCGACAGGGGTGGAGCGAACTGTCGTGAAGGGAGAGCCATTACCGCCAACTCCTAAAGCTGGTCAAACATATAAGTTAGTTGATCCAACTAAAAACGGGAGTGGCGGGAAAGGTAAGTGATCTTACAACTAAAAAATCAATGTGGTGAAGTCATCCGTCGACCGCATTGAGCTGATGATGTAAGGGCAAAACTTAGATTGGGGAATCGAAGTGTAGCCTTTTTATCTTCATCAGCCAAGAACTGGATGATTTTTTGGGATGGAGGGTATGCTATGAGCAAACCAGCACCTAAAGGCTTCAGATGGGTATATTGCCGCTATCGTCGAGTGAAAAACTCAACGAGAATGCTCGATGCTCACGATTACGGGTATGAAGCCTGGGCATTTTTAGTGCCTGGTCGATAACCTGAATTTG
>NZ_JBANAZ010000215.1:0-967 GCF_059803455.1 Bradyrhizobium sp. UFLA05-108
GGTTGGAATACGCGGCGTGCACGCCCGGCGGCGTCGTGATGTTGGCATGCGCCAGCCACTGCCAGCGCTGGGCCTTGGTCGGCCAGGTGAACACCGGCGTTTTCGGCGGCTTCTTGCCCGGCTGCTCGCGCGGCAGCGCGCTGGTGTGAGTGGCCAGGTTCAATAAGGTGATCGGCTGGCCGGCGTTGTAAGCCGGCACATAGGCGCCTTTGGGGGCGTACTTGCGCAGCGGATCGGTCAGTTTGACCTGGCCTGCCGCCGCCATTTTTACCATCACTTCGCTGGTCATCAGCTTGGTGATCGACGCGATGCGGATCAGCGAATCCGGGCGCGGGCGCAGGTTGTTGCCGGGCTTGGTGTCGCCGAAGCTGCGGTTAACCACCTGATTGCCGTCGATCACCACCAGCGCCATGCCGGTGGCGCCGCTGTTGTAGAAAATATGTTCGGCATACTGGTCGACGATTTGCGAAGCCAGCTGCGGGGGCGCGGCCTGCACGGCCAGCGGCGCGGCGCACAGGCCCAGCGCCAGCAATAAAGCGGAGACAGAGTTCTTCAACGGTCGTTATCCATTTAACAATGCAGCGGGGAAAGGGCTTATTCGTCGCCCAGTGTAATGCCCCCAGGCCCCGGCTGCATGTAGAAAAAAGAGCGGTGGCGATAAAATTTTTTCACCGCCGGCGGCCTACTGCGCGCGGGCGAAAATGGCGATCACTTCGTCCAGGTGCGCCTTCATCGCCTTGCGGGCGCCGCGCACGTCGCGCGCTTCGATCGCCGCCAGGATCGCCCGGTGTTCCAGCTCGGAGCGGTGCGGCATGTCGTCCGGCGTATAGTGGCGCTGCAGCACGCGGAACATGCTGCCGTAACGGTGGCCGAGCAGGTGGCCGATGATGAACGCATAGGCCGGGTTGCCGCTGGCCTGGGCGATGCGGATGTGGAACAGCCGATCGCCGGGGTGGGTGGCGGAACC
>NZ_JBANAZ010000216.1:0-963 GCF_059803455.1 Bradyrhizobium sp. UFLA05-108
GACTGAGTCACGCGGCCGGTCTAGCTCTCATGATCTCCGGCGCGATCTTGCTTGCGCGCGGAATGTGAAGTTCGGGAGGATGCGCGGCGTCCTCCCCGCCGAGCCATATTGCTGGATGATGACGACCGCCGATCTGCTCTCGATGATCTGCAACAGGATGCGCGGAGGTTGAACGGCAGCCCGCCCATCCCGACGGCAGAGCATGCGTGCTTTCCGGTCTCGCCGACTACCTCTCATCAAATCGGAAAATCTGTTTATCACCTTTGGCTGGTCACCAAAATCGTCGGCGGCGTTGACCATCCCGACGACTTTTACGACGCGCTTCACGTGATCCAGGCTACCAACTACGCACGAGTAATAGGGTTGCAAGTTTTCCCAGGGGCGACTTATTCCGATCGGCGGTCAGCTGCGCTCCCTTTTTGTTTCATGTTCATTGCAGGGGGTGTACCCCTCGATATTGACGTGGGCATGGTACCTAGGGAAGGTTTGAAAAGTTCTTTTCGAATTATTGTAGGCGTTCGAGCACGCGTGCGACCTGCGTTTCGGTCCATGCGCTCTTGCCGCGCGCGGTCGCAATGCCTTTTTCGGTAAGGCCAGTTGCAATGGCCTTCAGACTCGTTGCGCCCCCGCCTGTAACTCCGCAATGACTGGCGCGATATCTGCTGCCCTTGCCGCCGCACGTTCACTTAGCGCTTCGATAGCGAGCTTGCGGCCTTTGCGGTTGGCCTCACGCCGCGCTCTCCACCGCCCGGATCGGGGCCGCGCGCTACCCGGATCGGGGAATGTCCTCATTGGACACCTCATCGCCAGTTTCTGAGTCGACCTTCAGGTATTTGATGCGGTGCCCTGTCTGCCGGTTGAGTTGGTTGAACGAGATCTTCTCGCTTTCGGAAGTCGCGGGATAGAGCGCGACCGGACAGGTGACGAGGGACAGACGCAAGAAGCCTTTCCAATTGGCTCGAG
>NZ_JBANAZ010000217.1:0-954 GCF_059803455.1 Bradyrhizobium sp. UFLA05-108
CTGCGGTTGAAGTCGCGCCGTGCTATGCGAATGCGCACGCGCGCAAAGCGGGATTTGAGGGATACATTCGTTCCTTCGCGCCAAGTGACCGTCCGCCAGGCTTTGGCAGGAAGGCTCAAGGCAAGATCCTTGACCTTGACTGGTTGGTGCTGCGCATCGCGACGTAGCTGCTTGGTCGGCCGTCCGCGGCCGGGCACATAAGGCTTGGGCGGCAAGGGGCCCGTGCCGGGCGACCACACCGTGGTGCTCGAGAGAATCCCAGCAACATAGGAAAGCTCAAGCGCCGTAAGAGCGGCGCGCAGGTCGCTGTGATTGCCGTAGCCAGCATCAATCAACACGACGCCACGTGGCAAGCCCGCGGTGCAGGCGGCGCGGATTTGATCGAGCGCGATCTCGATCTTGGTCTGAAAGTCGATCTGATCGGGCACCCCAGCCTTCTTGCGGCGGGCAGCGTCGGAGGCCCATGCCTCCGGCAAGTACAGCCGATAGGCCACCGGCAGGCTGGCATGATGATTGGCGACCGACAGCGACACCGCGACCTGACAATTGTCCTGCTTGCCAAGCTGTCCGCAATACTGCCGCGCTACGCCCACAGAATGCGTTCCCTTCTTGGAAAAGGCGGTGTCGTCGATGATCCAAGCTTCGATCGGCCCGGCACGCTCGATGGCAGGCAGCACCATCTCGCGCACCTTGGACAGAACCTTCTCATCCGACCACCGTCCCTCGCCGACAAAGTGCAGCAGCGATTGGTGCTGGGCCGCCGTCCGCTCCGGCGCCGTCACTGCCGCCATCGGCTCTACACTCTTGCGTTCGCAGGGCAACAACAGCCCGGTGCAATAATCCCGAAGCGGCCGCCCTCGATCAGCATGTCCGATCACGCCAACAAGACCGTCGACGTACGCCGCAAATCGTGTCTCGCTGGTTCCCTTTCCTCGGCGACCCATCTCAGATCCT
>NZ_JBANAZ010000218.1:0-935 GCF_059803455.1 Bradyrhizobium sp. UFLA05-108
CAGTAAAACCCCCTCACTTCTCCGCAAAAAAGCCCGCAAAATGGCGTACAGGCCGTTTGGCGGCATGAATGGTTATGCAACCCAGTACGCAGAGACCAGTTTCAGAGAGAAACGCGACCGAATCGCGTGTTTTTGCCGTTTTGCCAATGTGAGAAACGGTGAACGGGCGGGCAATTCATTGCACGGCCGTGAGGCGTTGGCCAAGCCGGCGGCGCGGCAGTAGGGATCAACGGCGCCAGCGCTGCCACCACCGGTTGACGATCGCCGGCTCCGCCGGGGTCGGATGGTGCTCCAGACGCAAGACCGCCGCTTCCAAATCGGCGACCTCCTGCCGTAATGCGCGTATTTCGGCGAGTAATACCGCCTGATCTTCTGTGCCAACGGGGTGTGACACCGTGTGCCGCGCATTCGTGCCAGCGGGTTGCAGCTCGCCGTACACACGCAGCAATTCCGTGGTTTCTAACTCCCGCTTGCCATCGGCATTAGTTCGCCATGACACACGACCTGCCGCCATATCACGGTAGAGCGTCCGCCGACTTTTTCCGGTCAATGCCTGTGCCTGCGCCACACTGTGCCATGCCATAGAAACCTCCTTTTTTTGGCACAGTATAGGGGAGATTCGGGGTGTCGGGGCTGCGCCCTGACCAGCGTGTTGTCAACGCCAGGAACACCGGCGGTCATGACAACACATTTCCTGTCCGTCACCCTCGTTTTGGACGCGTCGCCCACGGCGGTGCTACAAAACATATCCTGTCCCGCATGAGAGCCACCGGCAGGATCGGCAACACGTCACCGAATGAAGGCATGTAATGACGTCAAACGTGAACACGTGGCCTATCTTGCATCGTCAACAAAAGCCCCACAATGACCGTGCGACACATCAGCTGCAGATGCACTTCCGCTTCCTCGCGTTGACAGACTGCGCTAGTCAACAC
>NZ_JBANAZ010000219.1:0-863 GCF_059803455.1 Bradyrhizobium sp. UFLA05-108
GGATGCCGTCAGTATCCATAATGCGCCCTGCTACCTGTTGGTGCTCATGGACATTACCGAGCGTAAACGATCGGAGCTGGAGCTGGTGAATGCCATCGAAGAAGTGATGCAGGATGCCTCGTGGTTCAGCCAAACTTTGATCGAAAAACTGGCCAACGTAAAAAGCATCAACCGGCCTGACCAGGCTGGATTCACCACCAGCGACCTCACGCCGCGCGAGCGCGATGTGCTGGAATTGATTTGCGAGGGGCTGCCGGACAAGAAAATCGCGGCGCGTCTCAATCTGGCGCTCAACACCATCCGCAATCATGTCGCGACGGTCTATTCCAAACTCGGCGTGCACAGCCGCAGCGAAGCCATCGTCTGGGCCAGAGAGCGCGGGCTGTTTACCGGCGGAGCGGCCTCCAGGAACGGCAAGTAGCCTGCAAATGCACTACCCGCACCGATGCAAACGCCCCTTATGAGCGCAGAGTGAAGTGCATAACATGGCGGTGCAAATGCAGGCTTTCGCTCTGTGCGACCGCCAAACGGATCGAACCTTAGGAGCACATCATAATGAACAGCGAAAAAGCCAATGGCATGATGGACAAAGTGGCGGGCAAAGCGCAGGAAATCGCAGGCGACGTCAGCGGTAACGAACGTTGGCAGGCCGAAGGCGTCACGCGCCAGGCAGTGGGCGCGCTGCAAGAAAAATACGGCGATGCCCTGAGCTGCGCCGGCAGTATGATGAAGAAAAACCCCCTCGCCGCGTTGGCACTCGTTGCCGGCGCAGGTTTGTTGGCCGGCCTGCTGCTGCGTCGCCGTTGATTAGCGCCGACGATCAACCTGCTTTTCCCTGAATGTTGTGCCCGGTGGGTAACCAC